>JBGSVC010000480.1:0-7887 GCA_041753175.1 Planctomycetaceae bacterium | reverse complement strand
TGGTGCCTCCAGCCTCAACCTCTCAGCCATCACCGGCAACACAGTCAGTAATAACGGTAGCGTCGGACTATTGGTGGACTCGTTTGACACGTCAACATTTAACGTGACCATCGGAGATTCTACGGCAGCCCAGAACGTCTTTGATGGCAACGTCGATGCCGGGATTGCTCTCTTTATGGGGGGTAGTATCACCAGTACTGCCAACCAGACGCTCGGCGAATTTGATCTGGTCAATACGGCAATCACCAATACCACAGATGGTGGCGATGCCCGGTTCAATGGTGATGGTTTGAATGTGACTGTCTCCGATATGGCCTCACTGGGATCTGCATCCAATATCAATATTGGTGATGCGACCGTGGCCAATACCAGTTTCACAGGAAATGCCGGAAACGGGATGATCTTTGAAACCCAGGGGATTCGAGGCACAGCCGCGGGCGGTGCGTTCGGCCAAGTCAATGATGTGATCATTAACAACGTCACGTCTTCAAACAATACACTCAACGGGATTAGCTTTGTTCGCAACGAAAGTTCTCGAATCCTGGGAACCCAGATTCTGGGAAGTGTTATCGATGGAAACGGAACGGCGACTGGGAATACGGTCACCGAATCTGGCGGGATCAACCTTCGCTCGATTCAGAACGACTCACCTGGTGATCCAGACGACTATCTGATCAGCGGCAACACCATCACCAACAACACCACTTTCGGGATTCATGCCCGAGCCGAGGCGGATGCTGACATGCTTGTCAACATCATCGGCGATGTTGTCGGCACGCCAGCTGTCGAGCAGAACGTCATCAATAACAACGGCACTAACGGGATCCAGCTCACTCTGCGTGAAGCCGATCCAGTTGCTGACTCTTCTACGATCACGATGAACGTCAATGGGAACGATATTTCCAACAATACACTCAACGGAATTCTGCAAAGTGCAAACGCCCTGTTGGTGGTCGGTATTGACGATGGCAACGACGCCACCTTCAGCAACACGATCAACAACAACGGCCTGGACGGAATTCGAGTCAATGGAATTGGAACATTGAATGTCGTCGACAATGATATTTCTGGCAACACCGGGGCTGGCTTTAACGCCAACCATGTCGGTGGAGCCATTCCGGGAGCTGTCAACCTGCTAACCGGTGTGATTGACAACAACGTCATCAACAACAACGGTGATGACGGGATTGCATTCGACGGGAATACTTCTACCTTGTATGCCTATACCATCACTGAGAACACGATCCAAAGTAACGCCGGAACCGGGATCGACCTGAACTTGCAGGAGTTTGGCACCGGGGGGGTAACGCATACCTTCCAGATCGGAGATGGCACGGCACCGAATGCGAACGCGATTCAACTCAACGGACTCGACGGGATCGAAATCGTCGTCACCGGGTTTAACATTGGTGGCAACGATCAACAATCAGAAGGTGTATTTAACTTCTTTAATAATGACGAAGCGACATTAGATGCCGTGATTGTCGTCGACACCAACCTGATCGAACTCAACGGTGGCCGCGGTATTGATGTCCTCAACCGTAGCTATGGCTTCTCGCAAGTCAATATCGACAACAACGAGATTTCCAGCAACGGACGCGAAGGTGTTTATGTCGTCAATACAGCATCCGCGACTCAGAACCAGTCGGAACCATCAACGGTGGCATTGGCTGACAACGGAAGCATCTTTGCTGACCCTCGTTTGATCTTCAATGCCGACAACAACCTGATTGTCAACAACAACGATGTTCCTGCCAACGCCTTCTCTGGTGGCGGTATGGTCTTCCGCGTCGGAACCAGCGGCTCAGTTGATGCTGCTGTTAACCAGAACCCCTGGGAAGACAATGGCGGATTCGCCGGTGCTTTTGAAGATGGCACGACTGTTCCTGTCCCCAACGGTTTGAATCTGGCGGCCTTTACCGGTCTGACAGGACGAGCAGCGGCAGGGATGACAACCAACCGCGGGGGGGTCATCGCCTCGATCACCAGCAACGACTTTACCGGAGGAAACTTCGGATCGGATATCTACTTTGAATCGTTTGTCTCAACCGATGTTCCAGGGACGACAGCAGGCAACTGGACCAACGGGGGCGATGCCGATCCAACGAACGATCAGTACGACATCACCGCCTTCCAACAAGACCCACTGGCTCGTATGGACCTGAACTTCTTCGGCAACGGGGGTGCAGGATCGGGTGCTGATGTCAACAATTTCGGTGCCTTCTTCAACAATGCTGAAGGTGAGTTCAAATCACGAACGACTGGCGGCAATAACCCTGCTGGAGACTTTACTTCAGCTACGCGTAACCGCAATGCACAACGACTGGCGAGCAACTCGACACCAGGCTTTATTCCACCACTTATTATTGATACCGATACCGCACCGGGTATCGACATTGATACTTCGGATCTGTTCCACTACCCAGGTGTGGGCGACTCGACCTTCCGAATCACTACCGGTTCGACTACAGCCGGATTTGATGCGGGTATCAGCGACACGTTCAATACCGCGACTGGTCTGGGTGGACAGGGTGGATTCAGCTTCGTCTGGGATACGATTGAAGATCCATTCGTCAACGATGGAAACTAACCGAGCTATCGTCAGTTGATTCTTCAAAGGCCTCTGCTTCCTGCAGAGGCCTTTTTTTATGCGCATCGCTACTCTACTTCAAAGACATTACTCGATCAGGATGACGATTCCGATGGTCGTTCCCAGACGTGAACCTCCGAGTGTGAGTCGACGGGCGAAGAAGGTTTCGTCGTCGGAGACCTGTTCCTGTAAGCCTTGGGGCGTGACGAATTCTGAGGCCAGAGGCAGGATCTTGGAGATGGGTTGTCCGACCCAGGCTTCGATCGGCTCACCGTTGCTTCGAGCGGCCAATAGAATTTCGCCGCGCGGATCAACGATCAGCACCGATTCTCTGCCTGTGATGATCTGTTTGACATGGCTGGTGAAAATCGCTTCGAGGTTCAGATCGATCCCCACGGCTCCAAAGAGTTCCCCTTTGACTTCGTCAAAGACAGGAATTGCTGCCGAAAGTTGATTGGGCGCCACTTCCAGTTCTTCTTTTGTCTCCTGAAGGTTGGAAAAGAGGTTTTCACGGGTGATGAGGACGTCGCCTGGTTTCAAATCAAACAAGCTCTTCAACGATTCATTGACGGGCAACGACCTCAAGCGGCTGGCAGGCAGAGTGCGAATGCTACCCAAATCATTTTGCGAACGCTCCTGTCGATGGAGTTCTTCGATGCTACCGGTCACTTGATCATAATAGAGGAACCAGATATCAACGTATTCAGGATTTGCAGCGAGAATGCCGTTGTAAATTTTTTCGATCCGAGCCTGCCAGACCTCTTCGCTTTCCCCCTCACGTAGAAATTTGGCGTTGATGATTCCCTGCACGGGAGGGATGGACGCCATAAAGCGCGTATTGCGCATCAAGGTTAAAGTCGGACTTTTGATATTGTCGCTGAGTTGATAAGCATGGCCGCGGATGGTTTCGAAATGAGTCTGCTTTTCAGCGAGCCAATCGCGACGGGCTGCGATCACTGAATTGACCGCCACGACCAGAAATACAGTCAGCAAGACTGCAGCAACTTGTGAGAGTCGTCGATGGGTCGCGATCCAGCGCTGCGCTTTCTGCCAGATGTTTTCTTCATAGGCGCTGACGGGCTCTCCGGCGGTATAGCGTTGCACATCTTCTGCCAGCTCAGATGCGGATTGATAGCGCCCATAACGACGTTTCGCCATCGCCCTGGCACAGATGGCATCCAGTC
This sequence comes from Planctomycetaceae bacterium, assembly GCA_041753175.1. Lineage (GTDB taxonomy): Bacteria > Planctomycetota > Planctomycetia > Planctomycetales > Planctomycetaceae > SXPC01. The sequence goes on along the minus strand of JBGSVC010000480.1, from coordinate 4,113 downwards.
CGGGGGGTAAATCGGGACGCAGGTCATGCACACGCGGGCTGGGCTGACTGACAATTGATGAGAGCACAGATGCGATATTGGATCCTGAACCTTGTGATGAATTCGATCGAGACTGATGAGGCGGAACTCCTGTCAGGATGGTATAGAGTATTGCGCCCAGGCCGTAGATATCGGTCCGCTCATCAATCTCCTCGTTACGACCGGCAGCCTGCTCGGGAGCCATAAACATGGGCGAACCCAGGATTTGGCCGGCCATGGTTCCCTGATGCCCCTCATCATTCTCGGCGATGACTTGTGCTCCTTCAATCATCCCTTCATCGCCGATGAGTTTGGCCAGTCCCCAGTCAAGCACAATGACCTGCCCATAATGATCCAGTGCGACATTCTCAGGTTTCAAGTCACGATGGATCACTTTGCGGGAGTGGGCATAGGCAATCGCCTGACAGACGTTGGTAAAGGCATTGAGCAAACTGTGGAGCAGGAGCGTGGTGTCTTCGCCGGCTTCAAGGCGCTCGTGATATTCGAGGATGGCATCGTGCAGTGTCTGTTTGCCTAAAAACCTCATGACATAAAAATGATGATCCTGTCGCTCATCGGTTCCAAATTGATAAATCGGGACGATACTGGGGTGCTCCAGTCGCCCGGTCAGTTCTGCCTCTCTTTGAAATCTTCTGACGGCGGCTGTCTGTTGTACGACTCCTTTGCGAATTTCTTTAATCGCGACATATCTCTTGAGCATCTCGTCTCGAGCCAGCCAGACAGTTCCCAGGCCTCCTTGTCCCAGTTTTTTGACCAGCAGATAACGCCCCGATACGATGCGCTGGTCTTTGTCGTCATGCGAAATTGTATCGGCTGAGTATCCCAGAAGGCGTCCCATTTTGCCGGAGCCATCGAGGTTCTCGATAACCGAGGAACCTGTCGATCCCGACTTTGTCCCTGTCTGGGCACGCTTGATCTCCATGATGTTGGAGTCTGCAATGACGTGATTGACCAGTTCTTCCACTTGACGTTTTTGCGTCTCGTCGATGACGCCGACTCGGATCAAATGTGTGGCCAAAGAATCTTCGCCGTGGATCGTCCAGGTACTGACGGCTTTTTTGAGTTCGCGTTCGGAGACAAAGCCTGCTTGCACAACCTGGGCGGCGAAGACAACATCTCGCTCCTGCTTAGTCAAACCTAAACCGGGGTCCATCGAAGAATGATTTGCGCCAATAAAGGTCGCATCATGATGTTCTAATGACATGAGATCCGAATCAGTTCTGAAGATCCAGTAACGATGGGCCTCTTGCGTGTAAGAAAACAGAACCTCCCTGGCCCAGATATTTTAGCCAGGCATGCAAGCCACGGGGAACGCTGAAACAGATTATTTCTGTCAGTTCTTCATGATGCCTGTTGCTTTTTATAGACATCTCCGAATTTCTCGACCGCGAATTCCAAATCGTCCTGCGAATGGGCTGCAGAAATTTGTGTGCGGATCCTGGCCTTTCCCACCGGGACGACCGGATACGAAAACCCGATGACATAGACTCCTGCCTGTAACAAGTCTTGTGACATCTTGCCTGCAAGTTTGGCGTCGCCGAGCATCACGGGGACGATGGGATGGGTTCCGTCCAAAACTGTCAGTCCGACTTTGCTGATTTGCTCACGGAAAAACTGCGTGTTTTTTTCCAGCTTGTCTCTGAATGCTGTGGAAGCAGTCAGCATTTCCAACGATTTCAGCGCCGCAGTGACGATGGGAGGTGCCAGTGAATTTGAAAACAGATATGGTCGCGATCGCTGACGTAGCAAGTCGATGATCTCTTTTTTACCCGAAGTGTATCCCCCGCTGGCTCCGCCCAACGCTTTTCCCAAAGTTCCCGTTATGATGTCCACCCGATCCATAACACCACACAGTTCATGTGTGCCGCGTCCTTTGGGACCGACAAATCCGACTGCATGCGAATCGTCGACCATGACGAGCGCATCGTACTTGTCCGCCAGATCGCAGATATCCGCCAGATTGGCGATGTAGCCATCCATCGAAAACACACCATCTGTCGCAATAAGCCGAAACCGTGCCCCAGAGGCGGCTTTGAGTTGTTCCTCCATGTCTTGCATGTTGTTATTTCGATAGCGATACCTCTGGGCTTTACACAGTCGAATGCCATCGATGATGCTGGCGTGGTTGAGTTCATCGGAGATGATGGCGTCTTCTGCCGAGAGAAGTGTTTCGAACAGCCCGCCGTTGGCGTCGAAACACGACGAATACAAAATCGTGTCTTCCATCCCCAAAAAAGCAGAAAGAGACGCTTCGAGTTGTTTATGAATTCCCTGAGTTCCACAAATGAAGCGGACCGACGACAAGCCAAAACCCCATTCCTGCAAACCTTGTTGAGCGGCTTTGACAATGTCAGGATGGTCGGACAAACCCAGATAATTGTTGGCACACAGGTTCAATACCTCGCGTCCACCGTCAACTGATATGTGTGCATCCTGGGGCGAGGTAATAATCCGCTCTGACTTGGTCAACCCTGCGTCGCGGATTTCGTCAAGCTGCCCTTGAAGATGTTCTGTAAATCGTGACATGGCTGAAATAACCCTTCGTACCTTCAAACTCTGAGCACTGCATCAATTTGCGTTAGACATCCTGCCAGTTCAAAATCACTTTTCCCGACTCGCCCGAAAGCATGGCATCGAATCCTTGCTGGAACTGGGTGTAGTGAAATCGGTGCGTGACGATCGGGCTGATGTCCAGTCCCCCTTGTATCATAACCGTCATCTTATACCACGTCTCATACATCTCCCGACCATAGATGCCTTTGATCGTCAGCATGTTGAAGACGACCATATTCCAGTCAATGGAAATATCTTCAGACGGGATGCCCAGCATCGCGATCTTACCGCCATGACACATGCTGGCAATCAACTCCCTGAATGCTGAGGGATTTCCCGACATCTCCAGACCGACATCAAACCCCTCGGTCATGCCGAGTTCTTTCTGGACGTCGGCGAGTTTTTCGTGACGGACATCGACGACGCGTGTTGCCCCCATTTTTTTTGCAAGATCCAATCGCCAAGGATTGACATCCGTCACAACGACATACCGCGCTCCGGCATATTGACAGACCGCAGCGGCCATGCAACCGATGGGACCCGCTCCCGTGATTAATACATCTTCACCAAGCACAGGAAAGCTCAACGCCGTGTGGACAGCATTTCCAAAAGGATCAAAAATTGAAGCTAGGTCTTTGTCGATTTGATCATGGTGATGCCAGACATTTGCCATAGGCAATGAAATATATTCTGCAAACGCCCCTGGTCGGTTGACCCCGATCCCTTTGGTATGGGCACACAAGTGGCGTCGACCGGCCATACAGTTTCGACATAACCCACACACCACATGACCTTCCCCACTGACAATTTCACCGGGATGAAAGTCGAGAACGTTTGAACCGACCTCCAGAATCTGACCGACAAACTCGTGCCCTACAGCCATCGGTACAGGAATCGTTTTTTTCGCCCAGTCGTCCCACTTGTAGATATGCACGTCTGTGCCACAGATCCCAGTTCGATCCACTTTGATCAATACATCATTGATCCCGATTGTCGGTTCAGGGATGTCATCCAACCACAGACCGGGGCGGGCATATTTTTTGACAAGGGCTTTCATCGATCGGCGAATCCTCAAGTTTTCAAAGGTTCGTTCATGACTTTGCAGACCGGCTTATGGTACCATATTCGTGCTGAACGCAACGCGTTTTCCCTTGCAAGAATTAATAGGAAATTTGCCATGTCGATTGCAGATGAAGTCGAACAGGACTTAGAACAATTTGATGCCTTCGTGCGCAAAGTTCTGCAAAAAACTCCAAAACCACAAACTACACTCGAACAACTCATGCTGGATTTTCGGAACTACCAGGCGGCGCTTCAGAAGCTGCGCGAGGAAATCCGCCCTGCTTATGAAGCCTCTTTGAGAGGAGAAGGGGAAAGATGGGACATAGAGAACGTCAAAAACATGCTTATTGACCGACTAAAAGACAAAGGCATTGCATGACTTTCCCACCCGTTATTTTGAGGCTCAAACAATCTGAACTTGATGCCATCGACATTGCCGAATATCTAGTCGAGCAGAAC
>JBGSVC010000479.1:0-1596 GCA_041753175.1 Planctomycetaceae bacterium | reverse complement strand
AGTTTGAAGCAGGGCATCGACGATGGCCAGAATCCATTTTCGATTTTCTTCGCAGGCCTCTTCTTCGAGGACATCACTGAGATCGCCCAAGAGGAGATATTCTAACGTCGTCAGATCTTTGAGACGTTTTTGTCGGTGCTGAAATGACATAATGCCAGCCTCCATGAATGAGCAGGCCCGACCAAAACTAAACACACATCACATAAAACAATACTGATGCATTTAGGCTGGCATGTCAACACGAATCTTTCAGAGTCGATCATTGCTGAAAAAAAACAATGGGGTTTGGGTGTTTAGATGGACGGTGGTTAACAGCTCGTCGATTGATCGTCGGAGGTCAGGGGCACAGAAACGCTTTCAGGCGTGTCAGTCCTTCATCCAGTTGGGCGACACTGTTGGCAAATGACATGCGGACATATCCCGGGGCTTCAAAGGCATCGCCGGTCACGAGTGCGACGTTGGCGACTTCGAGAAGTGCCGTGCAAAAGTCGCTGGAGTTGTGGACGATTTTGCCCCCTTGCAGTGTTCTGCCGAAGTATTTTTCGATATTAAAGAAGACATAAAAAGCGCCACCTGGTTCGACAAACGTCAATTCTGGAATCGAGGCGAAGCGTTCGAGGACATAGGTCCGACGCTTTTCAAATTCCAACCGCATGGATTCGACAGGTTCCTGAGTTTCTGTGAGTGCAGCCACGGAAGCGTACTGACTGATGCTGCAAGGATTGGATGTTTCCTGGCTTTGCAGATTGTCGATGGCTTTGTTGATTTCAGCCGGCGCGATGGACCAGCCGATCCGCCAGCCGGTCATCGCATAGGCCTTGCTCATTCCGCTGACGAGGATTGATTTTTGTTTGACGGCTTCCCCAAACGTCGCCACACTGACGACTTTCGAGGGGGCGTAGACGAGTTTTTCATAGATTTCATCGGAGAGAATCCAGATGTTTCGACTGGCGGCGATCTGACATAATTTTTCGAGCAATTCTGGTGGATACACGACGCCGGTTGGATTGCTCGGGCTGTTGAGCATGATCATTCTGGTATAAGGGGTGATGGCTTTTTCAAGCTGTTCGGGTTGCAGGCAGAACCCACTTTCGGCGGTCGTTTCAATTGTTTTGCAAGTTGCTCCGGTTAATTCCACCAGTGCCCGATAGCTGACCCAATAAGGTGTCGGGACGATGACTTCATCCCCCGGCTGACACATCGCGGTGAGCACATTGTGCAGCGCATGTTTGGCTCCGTTGGAAACGGTGACTTGAGCAGGTGAGAAGGTCAAACCATAATCTCGCTGATATGCGGCACAGATTGCTGCTTTGAGTTCTGGAATTCCGCCGGACTGTGTGTAATGGGTTTTTCCCGACGCCATGGCATTGATGGCGGCTTTTTGAATGTGTTCGGGAGTGTTGAAGTCTGGTTCACCGAGGGTGAAATCGTAAACGTGAATCCCTTTGGCCTTGAGTTCTTTGGCTTTGTTCGCCGCCGCGATTGTGGCAGAGGGAGCTAACGTTTTCACATAAGGTGAGAGCCGGACGCTGGTCATAACACACTCGATTTTCTCAAAGAGACGAAAGATCACAAATCAAGACACGAAATCGTCAT
>JBGSVC010000478.1:0-1781 GCA_041753175.1 Planctomycetaceae bacterium | reverse complement strand
CTGGGGATTGACAGCATCAAGAAAGCACAAATTATCGGTGAGGTTGTTGAGTGTTATGGGATCACGTTGGACTCAGGGAAGATGAAACTGGGTCAGTTTCATACTCTAAGACAAATTGCCGGTCTGGTCTCGACGATGACGGTTTCTACGGATTCAGGGACAGTTACAAGTGATGTCAGCCAGATTGTCAAGCCACGTGAGTTGGCCTTATCACAAAGTGAAGCGAGCATCGGACAGGCATCACATGAGCAGGAGAGTGGTTATGACGGGAATTATTCATCTTCGGAAGAGATTCCGTTTGATCGTCAGAGCATTGATGATTTCCTGGTGACTCTGGTTGTTGACCAGACGGGTTATACTCCGGACATTGTCGATCTGGATGCCGAGTTGGAGGCTGATCTGGGGATCGACAGTATCAAGCAGGCGCAGATTCTGGGGGAAGTCCAGCAGCATTTTGAAATCACGTCGCTGCGATCAGAACAGAGCACACTCTCGGCGTTTAAGACGTTGCGTTCGATTGGTGACTTTTTGCAGTCACAGCTAAATGTGATAGATGATGAGAACGACGCTTCTGCAAACGGAGTTTCTGTCGAGAGCGTGAACCCGGCAGGAAAAGGCGTAGTACCTGTCAAGCTGGCTGAGATTTTGAATGTGCATACTAATGGCTATTCGCGAGAAGAAATCAAAAAGAAGGCCTTTGCACAAGGTCAGAAGCATCGATTCGAAATTCAACACGGGCTGCGACAGTTGTTGCAGAGTGAGAAATTGAATTTGGTGACGAACGAAGCGATGCAGAAATCGGGGTCGCAATATCCATTTGAGCTTTCTGCACTGGCGGATGGAGCAGGGGTGGCTGTGGAATCGGTGTATTTGGCGAATCGTTATTTTGCTGGCAAGGATATTGCATTGCGAAATGATGGATTGAACCATCAGCCCAACGGTTTGAGTCATGCTGGCGAAAACGGGCATGCTTCTCGGGTCGAAAAAAAAAAGAAGTCTGATCGAATAGAACCGGATCCGATTGTCTGTGCGGAGTTACATCCGACAAAGACGATGCGATTTGTGATGCGGACTGTGGATGCGCCTCATCGGGAGCCGGTCAGTTCGGAGGTTGTGTTATCTGGTGCGGCGATTGTCGTCGGAGACAATGCGATTGCAAACGGGATCATGTCTCGGTTGAAACGTGCAGGAGTGAAGGCCTATCAGATCCGAAGCTGCCAGAGTCTTGAGGATCTGGAAGAAACGCTGTCGACGATCTGGGAACATGTTTCGACGCCGCATTTATTTTTGACCACGCCGCATGATGCAGAAGCGCTGCAGGAATTAAATCTGGAGCATTGGTCGAAGCGTCGTTTGATGGCGCTGAGTGTGCCGTATCGGTTGGCTCAGTTGTGGATGAAAAAGCAGATCTTATCAGGAGAGATGGACCGTTCGAGCCTGATGCTGGTGACCCGTTCGGGAGGCGATTTTGGATTTAGTGGTGAGGCGATGGTCTCTCCAGAAGGAGGGTTATCTGGATTATTGAAAGCGATTGTGATTGAGGCATGGATGGCGGGCCATCGCTGGACGCCGGTCAAGGCGATCGATATCTCAGAATCGACGACAGCAGATGAAGCCATTGAAGGAGTATGGCGAGAGTTGGCGGCGCCGTCTTATGAGCCCGAAATTGCGCTCGATGGAAAGAGACGTCGGACGGTCCAGGGGTATCATCAACCGATCGATCGAGCACGCGTGATTGAATCGTCTGCCCAGATTCAGCGTGGTGGTCGGTGGGTGGTCAC
>JBGSVC010000477.1:0-2723 GCA_041753175.1 Planctomycetaceae bacterium | reverse complement strand
GTTTTTGGAGTGTTGAAAATCGACACGACGTCGAATTTCAACAGGCTGCTAAGACTTGTATTTTGAGAGTTCCGCATAGTCAGACTCCACCATCATCTTGGCGAGTTCTTTCAATCCCACCTTCGGCTTCCAGCCTAATTTTGTCCGGGCTTTCGTAGAGTCACCCAGGAGTAGGTCGACTTCGGCAGGTCGGAAGTATTTTTCATCGACCTGAATCAACACGCGACCATCTGGCCCGATCCCTTTTTCATTCTTGCCCTCACCTTCCCAGGTGATCGGCATATCCAGCATCGCAAACGAGAGTTCGCAGAAGCTTCGCACGGAATGAGTTTCGCCTGTGGCAACGACATAATCCTCTGCTTCATCGGCTTGCAACATCAACCACATCGCTTCCACATAGTCTCCAGCAAATCCCCAGTCGCGTTTGGCGTCGAGATTTCCCAGATACAGGCAATCCTGCTGGCCCAACGCGATCGCAGCAGCAGCTCGCGTGATCTTACGTGTCACGAATGTCTCCCCCCGTCGAGGAGACTCGTGGTTAAACAAAATCCCGTTGACAGCAAACATGTCGTAGGATTCTCTGTAATTCATCGTAATATAAAACGCATACGCTTTGGCAGCCGCGTATGGACTCCGTGGATAAAACGGTGTGGTCTCGCTTTGAGGAGTCTCCACCACTTTTCCATAAAGCTCGGAAGAAGATGCCTGATAGAATTTGGCATCCAGATCAAGATCTCTCATCGCTTCCAAAAGTCGGATGGCTCCCAGGCCAGTCACTTCCGCGGTGTATTCAGGCACGTCAAAGGAAACCTTAACGTGCGACTGAGCACCCAGGTTGTAGACTTCATCGGGGCGAAATGTCTTCAATATCTTATTCATCGACGATGCATCGTTGAGGTCTGCGTAGACCAGATTCAAGCGGATGTCGTCCTCATGCGGATCTTGGTAGAGGTGATCGATTCGCTTCGTGTTAAATGACGACGAGCGGCGAATCGTCCCGCAGACTTGATATCCTTTTGAAAGCAACAATTCCGTCAGGTAAGAGCCATCCTGGCCCGTCACGCCCGTAATCAACGCCTTTTTCCCGTTCAAAGGCACGTTTTGGTAATCTTTCAATGTCATCGAATGAACCCTGTCAACAAAGTAGAGAGTAAATCAAGTAGCATCATACACGGAGTTGTCGCTGATTCTCGAGAAACCAGCGATAAGTTCGACGAATTCCTTCGTCGAGATCGATCTTCGGCTGCCATCCCAGCGCCTTGATCTTGGAAATGTCGAGGAGCTTACGCGGAGTACCATCTGGTTTGGTCGTGTCAAAAGTCAATTCCGCTTCGGGATAGACAACATCTCGTATTTTCTCAGCCAGTTGTTTGATCGTCACATCAACTCCCGTCCCGATGTTGATGGTCGTCGCGTCGTCATAATGCTCCATCAAAAACAAACACGCATGGGCCAGATCATCAACGTCGAGAAACTCCCGCATCGCCGATCCTGTGCCCCAGACTTCCACCTGTTTTGCTCCCGACTGTTTGGCATCATGAAATTTTCTCATCAGCGCCGGCAGCACGTGCGAATTCTTCAAATCAAAATTATCGCCAACGCCATATAAGTTCGTCGGCATCCCCGAAATGAAATGGCACCCATACTGTTGCCTGTAGGCTTCACAGGCTTTCACGCCAGAGATCTTCGCTAATGCATAGGCATAATTCGTCTGCTCCAGCGGCCCGGTCAGCAGATACTCTTCTCGAATCGGCTGTGGACAATCACGAGGATAGATACACGAGCTTCCCAAATACAGCAGCTTTTTGACATCCGATTTCCACGCAGCATGAATCACATTGGCCTGCATCATAATGTTGTCATAGAGAAATTCTGCAGGACGTGTTGAGTTGGCCAGGATGCCGCCGACGGTTCCTGCCACATGAAAAACATAATCAGGACGATGCGCTGCAAACCAGTCACTGACCTGCGACTGATTCGTCAGATCCAGTTCCTGACGCGTCGCCAGCAGCAAGTTGCTGCAGCCCTGCGCGGTCAATGCTCGCACAATCGCAGAGCCCACCATCCCACGATGGCCAGTGACAAGGATTTTGGAAGAGGTCGTAAGTGTCATTGATAAAAATCCAAACAAGCCCAGTTTGTACAAGTGCTATTAATATTGACGAGGTACGGACTCATTAAAAGTCAAAAAGATGATTGACATGAAAATTCAGTAACAATCACCTCAGGCATCTGAGCAACTAGATGCAAAAATATATGAATCAATGAAAGCCACCTTGTGTGCTTCCATATTACTATGAAAAAATATTGAACAACATTCGACGCTCAACTGGCAATAAGATTGCTGACACAATCATTCCCTCAACAGATCTCTACCCATTGATGAGAGCCAGCGCGGTCTTTTCCCATTGCTCGAGAATCGGGTCGATCGCTAGTTCCGTCACCGCAATTTGTCGGGCAATCGTTCCGTAGTTCTGTCGCATTTCTGGAGCTTTCAGCAAGTCTTCTATCGCAGTTGCAAATTGGGCAGGATCTCCTGGAGCGACCACTGTGCCGACGCGTTCAACCAAATCATAAACCTGCGTTCCTGGCAGCGCAGTTGCAACAATCGGACGGCCGCTGGCTAGCATGCCGGTCAGTTTTGATGGCATCACCAGATCAGCCGCATCTCCCCTTTGTGGGAGTAAATGCACATCCGCCAGATTCAAAAGGTCATTGAGTTT
>JBGSVC010000476.1:0-8215 GCA_041753175.1 Planctomycetaceae bacterium | reverse complement strand
TCACAACAATCCACCGGCACATCACACCAACGCCCCCCTTCGATCGTTCCCTTCCAGCGCATCACCATCGGAACGCGAATCCCCCCTTCAAAATGTGTTCCTTTACCCCCTTTGAATGGCAAGTTACATGTCGCCAGAGGGTCTGTATACATCACTCCTCCATTATCACTGGTTAACACGACCAGCGTATTATCATCCAAACCACTCGCCTGCAGTGTCTCCAGAATTTTTCCGACAGACCGATCTAAATGCGCGATCATCCCTGCGTACACTTCGTTGGATTGACCATTCCAACCGCGTGTTGGTTTGTGTTGATAATACTCGACGTCTTTTTCCGGTGCCTGAAAAGGCGTATGCACAGCAAAGTGACACAAATACAAAAAGAAAGGCTTGTGTGACGCCTCTTGCCTATTCTCATCTCGATCAGCATGTCTTTTTAGAAAGCTCACCGCATGTTCGGTCAGTTCATCTGTCAAATACTCTTGACCGAAATCGGGACCTGTCACACCCTTTCTCATCTCCGCCTGTGGCATCTTGGGAAAATCTAACTTTCGCTTGTTCCACAATTTCCGCCAATTGAAATAGGGAGAGCCTCCTTCATCAAAATAACTCAATTCCGAAAACCCTTGATCCCCCGGCTGCCAGCCCGCTGAACCGTGTCCGCCAACATGCCATTTCCCGATAAACCCGCAATCGTAACCCTCAAGCGCCTCGGCGATCGTCAATTCGTTCCGACCCTCATCGGCTGGCTGACCGGCAGGCAGCGCATCCAATGTTGTGCCATTGATCAGCGCCTGCGGGATCTCAATCTGATCTACCCACTCGATGGCATCCTGAGCCACATATCCGGCAGGAGGAGTGATTCCCTGGTTATAAAATGTCTTGACATTCCCTCCGACGGCTGTCGTGAAACCGACACGCGCTGCATATTTTCCCGTCAACAAACTGGCCCGCGCCGGCGAACACAAATGACACGCATATGCCTGTGAAAACGATAAGCTTTCGCTCATCATCCGGTCGATGTGCGGTGTCTCATAATACATCTGCTCAACGTTCGCCCCAGTAAACCGCCGGGCGTATCCATTCACGTCGACAATGCCCAAATCATCGGCGAGGATGACAACAATATTTGGCTTCGGACTGGTTGACTGTTCTGCCGCAGTACTCCCAGAGACGCTCCCCAGGGTGACTCCCATCATCAGCAGGGCTTGCAATGACCCTAATAATACATAAAAAAATGGCGCCTTAGACGACTTCATCACTGTGCTTACCTTATTACTTAACAAATAAGTCCCCAACGACTCCGTTTCAGAGAAGTGCAGACTTCTGAGTATGACAGAATAACAAAAAAACGTTTGCCCTTGTTGATGCGTGACGATAATATGCTACTCTAGCACAGTCTTTCGGAATCTAAAGCTCTGTTTTCCTTAAAAGAGAAACACTCGTGAATATTTTGACTTTCCATACTCATTCGTCCTTCCTCCGCTTCTTAACCTGGTCGCTGTTCACCCTTTTTTCCTTCGGACTCTTCGGGCTCTGCTCTGTCAGCGGTCACGAGACCCATTCAACAGCAGCGTCCCCCAACGTCATTTTCATTCTCGCCGACGACCTTGGTTACAGCGACACCACGCTTTTCGGAACAACCAGCTACTACAAAACTCCTCACATCCAGCAATTGGCTTCTCGTGGGATGGTTTTTGATCACGCCTATTCTTGCAGCCCGCTGTGTTCTCCAACACGTTCGAGCATCTTGACCGGGCTGAGTCCTGCACGTGTCGGGATCACTTCGCCCAATTGTCACAGTCCTAAAGTCGTGTTAAATGCAGAACATGGAACATCTGCAGGCCCGACAAGTCCCTCGATTCTACCTGAATCCGCCACCCGTTTAAACACGACCTACTACACTCTCAGCGACGCCCTCAAAGACGCCGGCTATGCCACTGCTCACTTTGGCAAATGGCACCTGGGCGCAGAGCCTTATTCACCTCTCCAACAAAGTTTTGACTCTGATATCCCTCATTGGCCCGGCCCTGGACCAGCAGGCAGCTACGTTGCCCCCTGGAAATTCCCCGATTTCGATCCTCAAACTCCCCAGGAACACATCGAAGATCGCATGGCCCTCGAAGCCAAAAAGTTTATTGAAGACCACAAAGACAAACCATTCTTTCTCAACTACTGGATGTTTAGCGTACATGCCCCTTTCGATGCCAAACAGGACCTGATTGATCAATATGCCAAGACCGTCAACACTCAAGATGCCCAGCAGTGTCCAACGTACGCTGCGATGATCGAAAGCATGGATGATGCCGTCGGCACGCTTATGGAAACCGTCGATCAACTTGGTTTGACTGACAACACCATCTTCATTTTCGCCTCTGACAACGGCGGAAACATGTACAACGAAGTCAACGGAGTGACTCCCACCAGCAACCGCCCGCTGCGCGGCGGTAAAGCCACAATGTATGAAGGGGGAATCCGAACGCCTGCCGTCGTTGTCTGGCCTGCTCTTGTTCCTCCTGGCACTGTCAGTCATGAAGTGATTCAGTCCAGCGACTACTATCCAACGCTGCTGGAACTTCTCAAACTTCTCCCACAAACCGGTCAATCGTTTGATGGGATCAGTATCGTGCCCGCGCTCCAAGGCCAGCCCCTCAACCGCGAGGCGATTTTCACCTACTTCCCACATGCCCCCGCCGTCCCTGATTGGCTCCCCGCGTCTGTCAGTGTTCACCGCGGCGACTGGAAACTTATTCGCCTGTTTTACGCAGGTGAAAATGGCTCTCACCGCTGGAAGCTCTTCAATCTCGCCGACGACTTGGGGGAGACCAACGATCAGGCTACACAAAAACCAGAACTTGTCGCCGAACTCGATCAACTCATCGAAAACTTTTTGAAGGAAACAAACGCGGTTTTGCCACTTCCCAATCCCAAGTTTGACTTTTCCAAATATGACCTCTCCAAAGAAGGCCAAAACCGACGCCCCCCTGAAAAAGATGCCAAAACTCCCCCCAAGAAAACGAAACCTCAATCGTAAACACGATTAATGAAGTTGATTGATGGGAATGTCACTCGACACAGCAACAAAGAATTCGGATCTCTTTGTCTGGCTGTGTCGTGTTGTTGTGCAGTGTCGTGTTGTTGTCTTGTCGTTGTCGTCATTTAGCTCAACCTCATGACGAGACTCCTCACTCCTTTTCCGACTCGATCCGAAACCATCCTGCCTTCAATGCCCACGCCAGGCTCAGCCCTAAGACAAACCCCATCGCGATATTTCCCAGCCCCATGCACGCTGCTGTTGTCAGCAACATGGTAAAGGCATCTGATCGAGTTGTTTGATCACGGAAGACTAACGCTAATTCCATACCTGCAAATGCCAACAACACTCCCAGTATGCTCATCGGAAATGCCTGGCAAATCGTCATCAGGGAAGACCCCAGGCACACCGCCAACAACAACTTGACGGCCCCCAAAAATAAGATCGAGCCGTTTGTTCTTGCTCCGAAGCGATACTGACCGGCCAGTCCCCCGGCACCATGACACATGGGCATCCCCCCAAACCAGCACGCCGTCAAGTTCATCATGCCCACTGATAACGCCACCCGCTTGGGGGATGCTGCTCGTTCAGGAAACAGATCTGCTGACAACGCACACACCGCGATCACTGAATTCAGCGTCGTGAGAGGGATTTGTGGCAGTGCAGCGCGTAGAAACGCCGAAGAGATATCTTCCCATCCAAAAGACTGAAACGATGGGAGGAAAAAGGTCACGTCCACACTCTTGAGAACCTCTGGTTCTGACACAACCGTCAGCAGCAGTCCTGCACCAAACAACACAAGAGCCGCGGGAACTCGTTTTGAGAAAAACAGTTTCAAAGCCAGCAACGCAGAACACAACCCAACCAGATAGCTGTCCCAGCCCCAAATCTCGCCCGTTCCTGAGACCATCTGCAGGCCTTTCATCATCAGAGATAATCCCAGGGATAATTGCAATCCCCTGACGACACTCTTGGGAACCATGCGATTGAGCCAGTCGATCAGACCAGTGATTGCCAGCAGCACGATAATCGCACTGACGCTCGCCCCCGCCGCCATGATTTGAGGCATCGTCAAGCCTTCCGTCAACGCCACAGCAGCAATCGCTTTCATCGGCTGCACCGCCATCGGAATAGAAAACATCAGACCGGTGACGATGTTAAAAAGTCCTGCAAAAAACAGAGCCGCTCCAAAATCGAGCCCATTCTGAACCGACATCCCGACTAACAACGGTAAAAACGTCCCCAGATCTCCCAACGATCCCGCCATCTCCTGCAAGTTCAGTTTCGCCCCACCCAAAAGCCGTTTCCAAAGCCCTTGACTTGGCGCAGGCGGTTCTCGTTTTTCGATCGGCGAACTGGAATTCATAGCGAGTGCTCAATTCAATCGATGACAACGACAGCGAGCAGCAATTGAAACTTATGAGACAACTTTAACAAATTCAAGCAGATTCTCGACCGTTATATTGCTCCATCAGGTGATCGATGATTCGACTGCAGATTTCGAAAAGTCCGATTTCTCATCGACGTTCCAATAAAGTACATATTTCAAACAGCAACGCAATTACTTATTAAGAGCAAAGATCAACAGGACATATGTATATTATTGCCTAATAATGAAAAAGTCAGAACAGATTGTCGGCAAATATTCTCAAGAGTAATATCAAAAAACACAACGATTTTAAGAACCGAAAGCCCGCATTTTGCTTTCATTAATAGACAATAACAGCAAGGAAAATCACAATTCCCGCAAAGGTCCACATACTGCTGCGATAAATTTATCATGATAGCGATTATTGATGCCATTTTCGTCTTGCTTTTCCTTTAGCTAAGGCTAAATCACATTTAGATATGTCTTCATATCTCGGCATATCACATTGGTGCGACGCAACACATCCATCTATTCCTTTCTCATTTTCAGACGTAAGGCTTTTATGACCAAAGCACATCCTCTCCTCAAACGTCATGGTTTCACTTTAATCGAACTTCTAGTCGTGATCGCCATCATTGCGACACTTGTGGCAATTCTGCTACCAGCCGTCCAACAGGCTCGTGAAGCCGCACGACGCAGCACCTGCAAAAACAACTTAAAGCAAATCGGACTGGCCCTTCACAATTATCACGACACCTATTTCTCTCTTCCACCCGGATACACATTCAGTGGCGTCAAAGGTGATCGAAATCACGGATCATACGGTTGGACAGTCGCTATTCTCCCATTTATTGAACAGGGATCTCTCTACGACGCACTGGTTCCGAACTCACCCAATCAGCAAAAAGATCATTACAAAGCCACTGCCACTGCTCAGGAAATTGCACTCTTCCAGACCGTTATTCCAATGCTCAGATGCCCTTCCGACGTGACTCCGCCCGTCCCCGGAAAAGAATATGTCCAAATGAATAACGACTCCACATTTCCTCACCATTTTGATGTCGCAGCATCGAACTACCTCGCGATGGCGGGTGATGGTAGTCCTACGATCAGTAATACTGCTCCTTACCCAACCACCGAAACCGATGGACTATTTTGGGGAAATAGCAATGTGAAATTTAAAGATATCACTGATGGTCTGAGCAACCAACTCATGGTTGGCGAACGAGACGGTGGACCTGCAGGACCAAAATCTGACGGAACACCTGGGAACTTCCATGCAGGTAACTGGGTTGGCCCAGGACGCGTCACATCAAACTCAAGATTCGGTATTGGCAACAACATAGGCCGAACAAACACGACAATTAACCGCGATTATTGGATCATTGACAACGAAACTAATCAGGGCAAAGGCTTCTCGAGTCTCCACGCTGGTGGGACACAATTTGTCATGGCAGACGGAGCCGTTCGCTTCATTAGTGAAAACATCAACAAGGCAGAAGTTTATAATCCTCTCGGTAGTCGCGAAGACGGTTTAGTCGTCGGCGAATTCTAAAATAGTTTGTAAACCATAGTCTCTTTCTTAATGTCATGAACTTCACAGCCTTTTCAAATACACGTGCTTTTGAGTTAATTCATTTCCTTGCAAGCTTATTTCAATCAGCAAACGGATTTTGTGATTGATTAATGCCACTCGAAAACAACGAAAGCCGCTGGAGTTCACCACGCGGCTTTCATTGTTAATTGTTGTTGATTTGACTCGCCTTTGTTTCAATTTTCATACATGTCGGTATCGACATCCTTGTAATGACGAAAGCATACCATGCGAATGTTTACCAATACATCCACAATACCTCTTGCACTGTTACTCATCGCTTTTTCCTCCGGCTGCGGAGAATCAAGTGGAACCGTGTCAGGTAAAGTGACAATCAACGGCGAGCCAGTTTCGCGACTCGAAGTGATTTATGTCAATGTTGCCCAAGGCTTCGAAGCCAACGGGATGTCAAACGCAGAAGGCAACTACAAGATGTATTACGGACGTGCGAATCCAGATTTGCCCGTCGGAGAATACAAGATTTACTTGTCAAATGTAGAACTCGATGAGTCGCAGGCAAAAGATCGAGCCAAGCAGGTGAAGATTCCTGACGCATTCACAAAATCAGGTAGTCAACTTTTCAAAACAGTATCGCCCGGCGATAACATTATCGATATCGCTGTGACTGCAGAGTAATTCGTCATCACGAATTGCCTTAGCTGGACTCTGAAGGTTTCATACATCACGATATACCCAGCCGAAATGGCTGGGTGCATTTCGGACACTTGACGACCTTCCCCTTCTTCTCAACTTTATATCGAATACCGGCGTTGCAACTTGGACAAAAACGATCGGACGTGTGTCGATCGAAGGCGGATCCTCTGACCCATCCTGCAACTCTGGATCGAGCACCGTCGGATCGAAAACAGGTAACTCGGATTCAGAAATCGGCGGTTGAGAGCGAGTTGTTCTTGTTTCAGATGTTCGGGGTGTTACCTCGACATCAAAACTCCCTGGCTTTTTCTCAGTTTCGGAATACAAATCTGTCGACCGCTTCTTTGTCGTGGGGCTGGCTGTCTCCAAAGAAACAATTTCGGACGATTGTTCGAGCGGCATTGAATTCTGATCGTCAGCGTTCGCAGTGGTCATAAAAGATGTACTGCTGCCAAAGCCAGTACCCTCCTGTCCTTGCAAAGCGAACCGGATCATTCTTAGTTCATTCTCCACGCGAAGCAAATAACTGAGCAGTTCTGAAATGAGCAATAACCCCGTCGATAACAGCAGTGAGCCAACCAGAAAATAAAAGTAGGGGATTATGGGTGCTGCCAGGATCAGAAGTTTGTTGGAAAAATCAGCCTTGTTCAAACGACTGTCGTCGCTGAAGAGCAACAAGAGCTGAGCGATCGTGATGACAAATAATCCCAGGCTGCCAATCCCAACCAGCGTGCCCAGCAACAGGATTCCGATCCATTTATAGATCGCGGCAATGCTAGTCAGCGAAATCAGCTTGCGACGCATCAGGCTGTCCCTTCAAAGAGATTGGTAATCACTTTAATTAGGGCGAAACCATAAACAACAATCAAGTCCATTTGAATGCAGTAAGAGGCTGCTGGCGGTAATCAGGAATTCTTCCAATATCCTGGCCGTTCAGGATCAAAGAGAACCTCTTGTCCTTTAACGGATTCATCGAAGTGACCGTCATCAAAGACCAGATAACCATTGACCCACGTCTTGACAGGCCAACCCGTCAGGGTATCACCATGCCAGGGTGACCACGACGATTTTGTCACCTGTTCGAGATTGCGCACAATTTGAGATTTATTCATGTCAACGAGCACCACATCGGCATCATATCCCTCTTTAAGGCTCCCCTTGTTCAGGATATTCCAGACTTTGGCAGGTGCAGCAGACATCGCCTCGACGACTCGTTCCAAAGTGATTCGCCCTTGATTGACTTCATGGAGCATCAATGCCAGAGAATTTTCGACAGCCGGAATTCCAGAGGGAGATGCAGGATAGGGACGAAGTTTTTCTTCAATCGTGTGAGGCGCATGATCTGTCGCGATGACCTGAATCGTGCCGTCAATCAATGCTTGCCACAACGCCTCGTTGTCAGCCTTGGTCTTGATCGATGGGTTCATTTGCACAAGCGAACCCAGGCGGGGATAGTCGTCGATATTAAAGAGCAGATGGTGTGGGCAGACTTCAGCAGTCACTAACCCCGATGCTTTTTTGATCAACGGAATTTCATCGGCCGTCGAGACATGCAGGACATGGA
>JBGSVC010000475.1:0-7104 GCA_041753175.1 Planctomycetaceae bacterium | reverse complement strand
GGCCCATGAGATTCGCAATCCCTTGTCTTCCATTTTAATGAACGTTCAACTTCTCAAAGAAGAAGTTCAGGCTCAATCCACGGCGCGCGATCAGCGGATGTTTTCACGCCTGCAAACAGTGCAGGTTGAATGTCAACAACTCGATCAGATGCTGTTAGATATTACGCAGTTTATTCGCATTGGTCAGGTACATACTGAACTGACGAATCTCTCGGAGTTGATCACAGATGTCATTCGATTTGTTCAACCGGAGGCGAAGTCTCACAGCATCGATATCGCTGCGTTTCTTTCCAGTGATCTTCCCAAGCTGGTAATCGACGAGCGTCTGTTCAAGCAGATGCTGCTCAATCTGATCCGCAATGCTTTCCAGGCAATGCCGGAGGGGGGGCGTTTGGAACTTCAAACTTACCTACAGGAAAACTCGGCAGTCATCAATATTATCGATTCTGGAAACGGGATTTCGGAGAAAGTCCGGTCGCGAATCTTTGAGCCGTTTTTCTCAACCAAGGTTTCAGGCAGTGGGCTGGGGTTGCCATTAGTCAAGCGTATTGTCCTGTCACATGGGGGCATGATCGACTGTCAAAGTGCGCCAAGTTCTGGCACAAAATTTGTGATCACATTGCCTATTCCTGCAACTTCAGATAGTTGAATCTTTCAAAGCCTTGGCTGCATATTCGAGGCTCCAGGGCAACGGCAATGAATGTCATCGCAATTCAGATATCTTTCAGCCAGCAAAGTAATTTCTGACCGCCATCAGCACCGCTTCTTTTGTCAGTCGGGGCGGGACCTCGTGATAAAGACAATAGTTTTTGACTTGTTTGAGCAGGTCGCGGGCGTGACAGTAGCGGAAAGACCGACCTGTTTTCAAAAAATGTTCTTCGATCAGGTAGTCAATGACATTACCATCGATTTCAATTTCCATCTGCTCAGCGACCCCCAGAAGGAGTCGATAGAAGGTTTCTCCAGAAGGATCGCGGGCCTCAATTTTGTACGGGATGCGACGCATGAAGGCTTCGTCGACAAGACCCTTGGGGTCGAGATTCGTGGAAAAGATGACCAGTTGGTCAAACGGAAAACAGATTTTATTTCCATTCGGCAAGTTCAAAAAGTCATGCCGAGTTTCGAGCGGATGAATCCAGCGATTGAGCAGTTCGGTGGTGCTGATGCGTTGACGTCCAAAGTCATCGACAACAAAAACCCCACAATTACTTTTAATATGCAATGGCGCTTCAACGACACCTGAATTTCCAATGGGCTTCATTTCCAGATGTTCCATCGTCAATTCACCTCCGACGACAATCGTCGGGCGCTTAATGCGAATCCAGCGCTGATCGAGACTCTGTTCATCGTTGCCAGGAACTTCATGATGCACGGAAGGATCATAAATTCTGACGATCTGATCGTTGATCAGCAGGGTAAGTGGGATATAAATGGTTTCCCCAAATGCACCGCAGAGCCTTTCCGCAATACTTGTTTTTCCGTTTCCAGGTGCTCCATACAAAAACATGGCTCTTGAAGACTGAATCGCCAGGCCAAGTTGATCGACCATGATCGGATCGATCGATAACTCATGAAGTGCTTTGATCACATCACTTTTGCGAGGATTTTGCAAATCCAAAGATTGCGCATCGACCCCATCAAGATAATCATCGAAGCAGACGGGAACAGATCCATAATAAGAACAGCTTTGGTCAAAACGGATCGCTTTGTCTTTACCGGTAGCTGTCAGTTCATATTGATAGTCGTGAAGAGAACTGGAATTTTTGTAGCCAACTAATTGGGAGGCTTTCAAATCTCGCATGAGATCATGAACCATCGCCAAAGGGATTCTCATTTGGGCTGCCAGTTCCCGTCCCCAGGCTTGGCCATGATGAAATAAATACTTCAACGAGATCGATTCAAGAACATGATCCGAAACAAGCAGACCATTTCGATCCTTGGGAACCGTGGGCTGAAAGAGCCCGACGCGTCGCTGTGAAGATGATCGAACCGGAGTGCCGTCGTTGGCTTGAAGTTTGAATTGTTCGAGGAGGATTCCAACGGGTGTCATTTCAAGATCCATAAACCGTTTTGATGAAAGTGCCTGGCATCCTCAGAACAAAAAGTTCGACAAGCCAGTTTCAGATTTCAGTTGAGACATTAATTTTGAACGATCAACAATCAGTTTTTGGCCCGTGAGATAACCATAGCTTTAAACTGTGACTGAAGACGTCTAAAAACTCTCAACTAGCAGGGGAATGTATGCATGTAACCTTAGCTCACGAACGCTGACCGACATTCTTGGGGTGATTACACGCCAATAGGATTTCCCGAACCGCTCATAAATATACCGTCTTGCGCGATCATGCCCGCTTTTACGTTTATGCCGTCCCGTAGATGCGAAAGCGTATTGTTAAACAGGTGAGCTGATGAGCGTCTCAATAATCAGGCTGGCGTCGTTGAGATTTTCGACCAATAAATCGGGCTGAGATTTCGCCAGTTCACTGAGAGAATACATCCCGGTAGCGACTGCCACCACATTGGCTCCGATCGCCCGGGCACACTGCACATCAGCAGGCGTGTCTCCAATTATCCAGACATGTTGCGGTATGGCCATCGGCCAAGCAGGTACGACAACCGATTGCCAGGCATGACGGGCCAAATCGTCGCGAAGATGATGGTCGTCGCCGTAAGATCCAAAACAAAAGAATCGATCGAGTCCAAAATGAGCCAGCTTGATCAGTGCTCCCTGAGCAAAGTTGCCAGAGAGGACACCCATCCCCTGCGGGTGGATATTCGATAGTCGTTCCAGTAATGTCAAAACGCCGGGCAGTACGCGGGCGTTTCCATTGTCCATGGCGGATGGAAGTCTTTCAAAATAGGCCTTCTGAAACCGAGTCCAGATTTTCTCCTGAATTTCCAGTCCATGAAACGCCAGAAGTTCAGAAACAATCGCGCGATCAGTCCGGCCTGCCACTGGAATCTGATAGTCTGCCAGCGACAGCCCAAACTCTTCCTGCAGTGTCAATTCCATGGCCGTCTGACCTGCCCCACCGGAACTGAGCAATGTCCCATCAATATCAAAGAGCCAAATCATATCGCAGGAAGATGAAGTCTTCATTCCATAGTTATAGTACGACTTGGCGTTCGGTCCAATCCTGTTAGTGAGGATGCCAAAGAAGCGATCTGTTGGCCAGATTACTTAGACGATTTCTGTGCTTGTTTGGCTTTGTTTACGAGAAGTTTTTGGATGAATTTTTGTTCGTAGGCATAACCTGAATCCGGCACATCCATGGGAGAGAACTTCGCAGCTTTGATCTTCTCCGTTTCAGGAATTTCACGGAATCGAAAGTTTCGATACCAGACTTCGTCACCATGATCTTGTAGATAAACATTTCCACCACGATCAGTCAGGTTACCACCTCGCAACTCAAGGAGATTTCTCTCATAGGCCCACTGAGGATCTTCATAGTCGAAATCAACCACTTTCTTGCCATTGAGATAATGTTGAACAACACTCCCCTGGCAGACAATTCGGGCTTCATTCCATTCGCCGACCTCACGTGTGGCATCCTGATTTGTGGGCATGCAGAAGTATAATGAAGCCGCCCAGGTGCGTGGATTTTGGCCATCTTTGTGAAGTTTATTGTCGAGAATCTGATACTCACACTGTCCGGGCCGGTAGTAAACGCCAGAATTACTGCCCGGGGCAACTTTCCATTCGAACCGCATTTCAAAATCGTCGGGGAGACTTCGTGCAGTCCATGTCAGAGCGCTCCCCTTTTCCGCCCGATGAATAATCCCACCCTCTTCGAGTTTCCAGTTTCCTGTCTGTTCCCATCCAGTGAAGTCTTTGCCATTAAGCATGGCTTCAAAACCTGCTTGTTGCTCGTCATTTGGCAACTGTGCATTACAGAATTGGCCTGACTGCAAACAGATCAAAAAGAAAACACCAAGCAGGCAATATGGTTTCATGAAAGTCTCTCCGAGCGATTTGGATTATTTCAAATGTGGAAAACAAGGCTGAGGCGATTTAATCAATGTAACAAACAGGCAATCTGAAAGGCGCAATCCAGTCATTCAAAAACAACTACAGCCATCAACTGCTGTTGATTTATCCTAAATGAATAAAACCACCACGCAACACTCAGGCGATTGATTTCTTCAACGATTCAAAATGAATGTCATGTTGATCAACTACAAATGACTGGCATGGAACAATAGTCTCAAAAACTGGCTCTGCTCATCTCAAATAGCGGATGTCAGGTTGCGGAAACGTTGTTATGTTTTCAATCGTGAAGACAATAAGCAGGCACAGATACCGGCACAAATGACAGGCAGCCAGGCAGCCATATCCGACCGCAGCAAACCATATCCGCATAAAAATTGCCCCACGCCCGCGAGCACTCCAATCATCGCGATGACAATAAGAGTCGAGAAAATATCCAGGACGACACTCTGACTTTCCTTGCGCAGCATCAAAGGCATGACAACAAAAATCAACGCCAGATTGACCATCGGAGCGGTCAACCTGGTATGGAGTTCGTATCGCTGTAATTTGACGTTCGTCGCACCCAGGGGAGGGTGACGCAAACGGGTCGTCAGTTCTATCGTCGACAAAAATCGTCCTGACTCCCGACCGGCTCGGAGTTGGTCCCATGTCATCTCCGAAATCAAAAACGTCCCTTCCGAATCGGGGTGCAAAAGCTGTTGGCCTTGGGGGGTCAACCGAAGCTGAGATAGAGGGGGCGAAAGACCATACAATTGCCAGCCCGCCGGCTTTCCGGAGCGACGTGGGAGGCAGACGGCTTTTTCCACCTGCAGGGTCGTCGGTTCAGAGACCAGATGCGGATGTGGCAAAGTGATTGTAGCGTTGAGGAGAGCATGCTCGGAGGGGGAGAGTCGCTCGGCAGCGAAGTAAATCAATCGCTGATCATAACTGGGAGAAACTTTCTGCAGCGCACCTGCGTTTTGTCCATGTTGAGAGGCTTGAAGATGGTCCGCCAGTTTGGGTAGCAAACATTCCTGGTTGGCAATCATTAAACCATTGAGAACCAGGACCCCCCAAAAGATAGGAAGAGCAATCCGAATCGTCGGCACACCGCTGGATAAAATCGGATAGAGTTCTCCCTGACGCAACTGAGCAAAGACGATCAGCATGCCCAGAATTCCCAATGTGGAAGCAACCATCTGAAACACCAACGACGTATGTAACGCATAATGCCAGATAAACTGTGTCCAGAATTCGAACAGACTGGCGTGTTGAAGTGAGTCTTGAAAGTTATCGAAATTGGTGAACCCATCAATCACGACATACATTCCATAGAGAGCTGCAAAAATTTGCACGACAATCAGGAGAAATCGCCAGAATAGATGTTGGTCCATCGTCTTGAGCACAGCCACGCATCCTTGCCAGGCAGACGAATTGAGCAATCACAGTGGAATCTCCAGGAGCACTTCAATGTCCCCTGGAGTTTGTTTTAGAACTGACGCTTAAAAACGAAGCCTAAGGTTTGCGAACGACTTCAGCACGGTAAATCCACTCAGCGTCTCCTTCAAAGCGGAATTCTCGCAAGTTTGGATCGAATTGATCTCCAGGTCGCCAAAATTCCTGTCGAATTGTCTTGCGTTCAACAATTGGATTGCCATCCGGCCCGGAGACCTGGCGATAGCCATTGGAAAACCCACTCATGTAAACCACAAATCGATCTGTTTCGGGATCGACTCCACGGAACAAGGCAATGCCGTAAAGGCTTTCGTCATCTTTGGGCTCACCATCCACTGGGGCCGGAATTGGTCCGACGACTTCCACACTGTTCTTAAGTTCTCTTCGCTCGCGGGCAATAATCTGTCGTTGTGCCTCAGGCCAGACAGAATCAATAATCGTCTGTGTCTGACTGCCGTCTTTGGTCACCAGTGTAAATTCAGGAGTGAAATACGAGGGGCCTGGTTCAGGATCGAGTACGTTATCTGGGATGGTGTTGTTCTCAAGAGGTTTGCGGATGGGACGATTGATCCCACGATAAACCAGATACCAGATTTGCTCAGTCGTTTTCTGACCTGTCTTGGGATCCGTTAAATCCACCCACATCAGACGCATTGGTTTGCACTGAACTTCCATGATCCAGAATTTAGGTTGTTCCAGACGCTCGAAGCCTTCGACAGCGGGCTTGATAATGTGGTCAAACCCCTCTGCAGCATCGAGGGTGCCTACTGATGCTCCCGCGCACACCAAACAGGCCACGATTACGAGTAGACAACTCAGACTGGTTAACCGTCGAGTAGTAGCAGTAATAAAGTCATGGAATGCGTTCAAAGTCAATCCCCCGTCGATATGAGCATCTTCGTACGAATTCAGTTTATAGGGTTCTGGCAATCGACGTCAATCCGCGATACTCCTGTTGCGATACAGACCACACGCAGGTGTGCTGATCGCGCCAGTTGTAACGCCAAAATTCTGACGTTTCTGAGCAAATCAGGCGGCTGAAGGGTGTCGCAGACGGGCGTGAAACAATTTATTGTAAACAGGACACGTCTTGAGGACCTCATCGTGCGTCCCATACGCAATTAAACTTCCTCGATCAACGATCAAGACTTTCGAGACAAAATCGAGCAGAGACGGGCTCATCATGTGGGTGACGATGAAGACGGTTCGTCCATGAGAAAACTTACGCAACCCCTGGTGAATGAGATTCTCACTCTGGGCATCAATCGCTGACGTCGCCTCATCGAGAATTAAAATGCCAGGATCTCGCAACATCGCCCGAGCCAGAGAAATACGTTGACGTTGTCCCCCGGAAAGAGCGTTGCCTTTCTCTCCGACTTCTGTTTCAAAGCCATCAGGCAAATGATCGATGAAATGCATCACGCCGGCGCGAAGGGCTGCATCTTCAATTTCACGCCGTGTGGCGTTGGGTTGACCGTAGCGGATATTCTCGTAAATCGTCGTATCAAACAGAAATGTCTCCTGCGTCACGACGCCAATCTGATGGCGCAGGTCTTTGAGTCGAAACTGTTGAATGTCGACGCCATCGATGAGCACCTGTCCGCGTGAGGGGTCATAATACCTCGGTATCAGGTTGATCAATGTCGACTTTCCAGAACCATTTTCTCCAACCACTGCGA
>JBGSVC010000474.1:0-1802 GCA_041753175.1 Planctomycetaceae bacterium | reverse complement strand
TGGCAGTAGAGCGGGTCTCCAGACCCGCTCGGACAAAGATCGGCCGGGACTGGAGCCCCAACCTACGGATCATCAGTATTCGGTCGATCTCTTTGGCACCCGGTTTTCACTTAAGCCGGGTGCTAAGTATTTCAAAATCGTGAGCGGCCGATTTTTGCCATAGCTTGACGGTGGCTCGCGCATCACGGCCCATCTGGATGATGCTGTGCTGCTTTAATCTCAAGTCGTCTGAGAACTTTGATAATCGCGAAAGGCCCACAGCGAATTTGCTGTGGGCTTTTTTGCTAAGGGTCCGTGCGGGAAATAAGTGTCCGGGATAAACAGTGAACAGTTTACTTGCCGGATGGGAGGTGAAGGTTCATAATAGCCATCTTTACGTCGCGAACGTGACACCCAGGAAAGTGTCACTCTGGTATAAGTGACGACGAAAGAAATGCCGTTAGGCACGAGTGTTGCTTGATAATCATTCATTGATTTTTGGTCTGCGCTTTTCTGATTTTCTTACGCTGGACGACCTTGTCATGCCTGTACTCACTCCACCAAAACGATGTGTGATTGCTGACGACGTTCGAGCCTCTCGCGAATCCGTTGGAAACTGGCTTAAAGAATGTGCATTCGAGTGCAAACTTGCTGAGAACGGCCAGCAAGCGTGGGAGATGATCTTGGATCAGCCCCCTGACTTGATCATTACCGATTTAGAGATGCCTTATCTGTGTGGTCTCGAATTGCTGGAGCGAACTCGCCAATCTGATGACGATCGCATCAGTGAAGTGCCAGTACTCGTGATGACTAGTCTTCGAGATGCCCAGACTTGCGATATTGTGAGAAAGTTAGGCGGTGACGGTTTGCTTTTAAAGCCCCTCGATAAGCATACCACCTTCTCAATGATTCTCGATCTCGTTTCGGGTCGCCACAGTTTTCCAGGGTTTGTGCAACCGGGCGATGAAGCGAATGTTCAAGGCTCGGGTGTCGTCTCACCAACTCTGCGACGCTTGCTCAAGACCGTCGCGGACAAGGAACGCCTGTAGTTTTTTCAACATTCTTTTCTCCACTCAAACACTTTCAGCGGAGGAAGATTCAAAGCAATGACATCACAACACTTCGCAGGGCCGAACCATGGCCGGGCGTACTGCAGGATATCGGATCGAACTTGGTAAGCAACAAAGGCACCGCCAGGTTGCAGTGCCGCGTGAATTGCAAAAACAATTTCCTGTGCGACTGGCGATTCTAAAGCGCTAAATGGAATTCCAGAGATCACAACATCAGGTCGACCACAACCGTGGTTCTTCAAAATTTCTAACAGATCTACCGCGTCCCCGATTTCTGAGTTAAAACGAGGATCGACAATCTCACTCAATGCCTCACGAAACTCGGGCATTTTCTCGATCGCGAGCAATCGACTGTCGGGTCGCATCTGTTTCAGAATTGCTGCCGTCGTTCCCCCAGCACCTGGCCCCAGTTCAATCAAAGTGGACGCATTGCGCACACATTCTCGACTTGCAAGATTTTGTGTTAAAAAACTTGAACTCGGACAGATCGTTGCGACATCGGTAGGATGTTTCCACCAAGCTCGCACGACAAAGGACATTCGCTTCATAAATGAAGGGGCGGATGTAGGAGTGATCGCTAGTGACATCTGTTTCGCAGGCATGCTATTAAATCATCTCCTGAGGTTAGTAACTCGGTCGCTGTTCTTTCCCGCTGCACTTTTAAAGTTAATTAAACTCGCTCTCAATCACCCGGACTCCGCAGTGCACCATCAACAAACACAAAAGTTGACGGGGTCGACAAAATCAGAATGA
>JBGSVC010000473.1:0-13586 GCA_041753175.1 Planctomycetaceae bacterium | reverse complement strand
TGAGTATTTGTTGGCGTCTATTTGTCTGCCGAATAAAGAGATCGCCAAAGGCTTCGAGACGGCGGTGATTGTGACAGAATCAGGTCATGTTTTTAGTGGGATCGTCAAAGAAGAAACGGAAGAACTTGTCAAACTGATGATGCCCGATGGAGAGGTCAAGACGATTCCAGTTCTTGAGATTCTTGATCGAACGGCTGGCCAATCTGGAATGCCTGCAGATATTGTTGAGAAATTACCCAAGAAAGATTTACGTGATCTGGTCGAATATCTTGTCAGTCTGGATGGGAGCCAGAAGATGGATGAGGAAGGTCACGAAGAGTGAAAACCGACTCTGACTCATTTCCCGATAGCAATGCTGCTGTTGATGAAGAACTCTTTGATGTTGTCAATGAGCATGATGTCGTGATGGAAGTCTTACCTCGATCCGTCGTGCATGCGCGGAAACTGTTGCACCGAGCCTGTCACGTCTTTGTTTTCAATACATCAGGGCAATTACTCATTCATTTGCGAGCGAATACCAAGGATGAGTATCCCTCACTGTGGTCGGTTTCTGCATCTGGTCATCTCTCCAGTGGAGAGGGATATGATGTCGCGGCGTCGCGTGAGTTGTTTGAAGAACTTGGGTTGGATGGCGCTCTGGAAATGATCGGCCAGTTTCCGGCCAGTGCACAGACCAGCTTTGAACATTTGCGGATCTACCGACTTGTTAGTGATCAACAGCCAGTTTTTGACGGGGAAGAAATTCAGGAGGGGCGATATCTGTTTCCTGAGGAAATCGACTCGTGGCTGTCCAGTCGGCCTGATGATTTCACGCCTTCATTTCGATTGTTGTGGAGTTGGTATGCGGAAACCTATTTGTCGAGTGAGGTTTGAAACTCTTCAAGTTCTCTGAAAAGCGATTGTCGCAATTCACAATTGAAACTCATTGGCCGACAGACAACTCTTGTTATGGCGTCAGTTTGCTTGAGTTTTGCGAGTCTGCTGAACTTCGATGACATGTTCTCTGAGATTTCTGGTCTGCTGAAAGAGCAAGCGGTATAAGCTTTCCGTTGTCGGCGTTAATTCGACGTCCCGACGCTGCATCACAAGGCTGGCGGTAGCGATCAATTCGTTGATTCCTGTGGCAGCCTGGAGGTTTCCCTCCCACCAGTATGTGAAAGAAGGAATATGCCGATAGGGGAGTTTTCCGGCTGGCAAGATCATTGACATCACACCAATCGAGGTGCCAGTATTGAGCATCGTTCCAATGGCTGTTTTTGCATGATCCCCGATCAAGGAGCCGATTTTCTTTTCACCTGTATTGATCCAGTCTTTTCCAATTGGAAACTGGACAGGTTGATAATTGTTTTTCAGATCGCTGTTGGTTGTCATCGCGCCCAGGTTTGTCCAGGGGCAGACATAGCTATGACCGAGGAAGCCATCATGATATTTGTTGGCATAGGCATGGATAATTGAGGCTTCGATTTCACCACCGATACGGCAGTGAGGTCCGATAGTTGTTCCGCCTTTGATCTGAGCACGAAAGAGTTGAGTGCCCGGACCCAAGTAACACGGCCCCTCGATTCGACTGAATGCTTGAATTTTCACGCCGGCATCGATGAAGATGGGCCCTGTACGGACATCAAAAACAACAGCCGGATCGATTTGAGCCGACGGATTGAGGACGAGATCAGCGGGATTTCCAATAATTGTCAGAGGGTTTCCGCACACATCAATTAACGTCTTTTCGCTGATGGGCCTGTGGGATGGTTGCTGGCTGGACATATCTTCGTTCAAGACATCGAAGTTCCATCCTGCCAACTGCCAGGGGTATTCGAGAAGTCGACCTGGAAGAGAGGTATTTGTACGACGATGACGATAGTCGTTCAGGAATTCTCCTGATGAAGCCTCGCGAAATTCCTGAAACTCATCATGTGTCAGGTAACAGGCGACGACCGTTTGATCGTGACAGACGATTTCTTCAGCGGTGATTTGTTGTAAAGACTCTAAACGAGGAATCCAGCGTCCGTTGATGCATAAGACCATCTGTTCGTGAACTGCGTCAATTTTTGTGACCACATGTTCGGCGTGTTCCTGCTGATAGACGGCATTCAGGTGGGGCCGCAAAGAGGCTCCCCATCGCGTGATTCCCAGGGAACGTGTGATCCTGTCGCGAAGGCTGGTTGCTCCGCAGATCAGTTCAAAGACCGGACGGGTGAGAGCAATCGGTGCAAAGCGATCGCAAAACTGATCTTCAAAAAAGAATATCGCTGATGCAGACATATCGAGAGGATTCGTCTTGAGGGAAATGTCGTCGAACAAGACCGAAAGAACGACAGTCTTCCGGTCTGTTTTTGTCTGCACACAGTCTAGCAATTACATAGAGCAATGTGCAGTCAGGGCGTTGGCAGGTTTGTGGCGAGAATAAGAGGCCAGTTGATAGACTGCTGATCGGGTTCCTCCAGTTCGCTGAAATTCCTGAGTGATTCCGAGTACGGTTTCTGCTGCTCCCAGAAATAGCAGACCATGCGGCTGGATATGGCGTGCGATGCGTTCAAGAATCGTTTTTTTGGTTTGAGGTTCAAAGTAAATCAAGACATTTCGGCAGAAGACAATATCAAACTGACCAATGGCTCCATAATCCTTCACGAGATTGAGTTGCTTGAACGTCATGCATTTCTTTAAGGACTCTTTGATTTTCCAGTTGGACCCATCCGGATCAAAGTATTTTTGTCGCAATTGTGCAGAGAGTCCTCTTTGGACTTCAAATGAGGTGTAAACACCTTCTTGTGCCCGCTTGAGCACCTGATTATCAAGATCGGTGCAGAGGAGTTCGATGTTCCAATTGGCCACCAACTGCGGAAATTTGTCATGCAGGAGCATCAAAATCGAATATGGCTCCTGACCTGTCGAACAAGCCGCACACCAGATTCTCAATGACTTTTGTGATTGTCGTAACTGTGAGATTTCCGGGATAAACGTCGATGCCAGTTCTTCAAACGGTGTGTTATCGCGAAAGAACAGAGTTTCATTGGTTGTCATGGCTTCAACGACGAAGGTCTCCAGTTGAGAGTTTTTATGAGTTCTCAACTTATCGATAAGTTCATCCAGCGACGACAGCCCGTGGGCTTTGGCGACAGGCATGAGGCGACTGTCGAGCAGGTATTCTTTTCCTGCTCCCAAAGACAGGGCGGAGCGTTCGAGTAGAAACCGACTGATATATTCGTAGTTTTGGGGAATCATACTTTAATCAATTCTTGTTGCGCGAGTTCGGAGATTTTGTGGGAGATTTCGGATATCGGAAGGACCTCGTGGGCAAGATCTGCTTTCACAACAGCCCCTGGCATTCCCCAGACAACGCTGGTGGCCTCATCCTGGGCAATGACGATTCCTCCGCGGTCATAGATTTGGCGAGTCCCTTCGATACCATCTTCCCCCATGCCCGTGAGCATCACAGCTAAAACGCGTTCGCCAAAGACATCGGCGGCGCTGCGAAATAGCGGATTTACGGAAGGACGGCAATAATGTTCGGGAGGGTCCTGATTGAGTCGGACGACAACATTCAGGTTCTGACGCTGGAGATACATATGAAAATTGCCGGGAGCGACATAGATATGTCCGGCTTGAAGAGTTTCTCCATCCTCTGCTTCCTTGGCAGGGCGTTTTGAGTCGCGTGCGATATGCTCAGCAAGCATGGGAGTAAATGCTGCAGGCATATGTTGTGTTACGAGGATTGGTTGTTGAATTTTTGGAGAGAGTTGTGTCATGACACGAGAGAGGGCTTGAGGTCCTCCGGTACTCGATCCAATAACGATCACATGCGGCTTTTTATGTAAACAAGCTTCGCGAGTTCGCATGTGAACTGGACTTGAAGGTGACGTATTTTTCGAAGTGCTTGAAAGATCAGTGACAGGTCGAGGAGCGCGAGCGGCTTTACGACCTGATAAACTTTTTACTAGAGGAATGACCTGAGCTGCTAACAGTTGAATGGCTTCGGTTGCGCTATTAGCCTTGGGTTTTTCGATGCAGCCGGCAGCTCCGATCGCCAGCGCCTTGATCGTTGTTGCTGTGCCTTGTTTTGTCAAAGTGCTGGCCATTACAACGGGAATCTTAGGAAATTCCTGTTGCATGACTTTCAGAGTTTCCAGCCCATCCAGGATGGGCATCTCAACATCCATAATCACCAGATCAAAGTGTTGCTTACGAAGTTGATTCAACGCCGTCTGTCCGTTCCCCGCCGAACCAGAGACGATAATTTCAGGATCGGACTGTAAGGCT
This sequence comes from Planctomycetaceae bacterium, assembly GCA_041753175.1. GTDB lineage: Bacteria > Planctomycetota > Planctomycetia > Planctomycetales > Planctomycetaceae > SXPC01. The sequence goes on along the minus strand of JBGSVC010000473.1, from coordinate 9,329 downwards.
CTTGTCAACAACCCACGAGTCACGACTGAGTCGTCGACAACAAGCACATGAATGGGGTTTGAACTCACGATTTAATCCCTTTGGTGTTGGATACGAAGGATGCTTGCAAGAAGGAACGATGTGATGAAAGGACGTGTGAACATACTAATTTGAATGCAGAATCATCTGACACTATGAAAACGTAGATCGACAACGTCGAGCGATCAGCCAACACTGCCGGTGTTGAGAAATTTCAACACGACTTCCGCCTTGAATCGAGGGAAAATAGCGACTGTATCAGCTATAGGGATTTGCAAATGAAGTGGATTGCCGCAGGTTGAAAGCGTTTCGGACTGGGTCATCGTGTTTTAACGAACTGGCGATTGGTAGCTTGGTCAGATATCGAAATAGAAAAAGACGGCTCCACGATTGTGGAGCCGTCTTCATGAATGGATCTGATAATCAAAACGATGTTCGGCGATATTTAGAATGCTCGCATGCGTTTAAGGAATTCGCTTGAGAGGACATCGAGTTGAGTCGCCATCTCGGTCAGCGTGACAGATGCTTTGAGAATTTCATTGGCATCACTTCCACTGACCTCAGCCGCTTTGGAAACGCTGGTGATATTATTAGTGACTTCGGCAGTCCCCATGGCTGCCTCGGAGACATTGCGGGAGATCTCACTGGTGGCTGCACTTTGCTCTTCGACAGCACCGGCAATCGTGGTGGAGATTTCGTTGATTCTGCCGATCGTACCACTGATCGACTCGATGGCTTTGACTGCGACATTCGTCGACGACTGAATGGCTGAGATTTTAAGGCTGATTTCCTCCGTGGCCCGACCTGTTTGGCGCGCCAATTCCTTAACCTCGTTGGCGACGACAGCAAAGCCTTTTCCTGCTTCGCCGGCGCGAGCAGCTTCGATAGTGGCATTCAGGGCTAGAAGATTAGTCTGTTGTGCAATTGATGTGATGACCTTAATGACCTGGCCGATTTCCTGGGATGCTTCGCCGAGAGCTTTGATTGTCTGGTTGGTACTTTGAGCTTCTGAGACAGCCGTTGAAGTCATTTCAGAGGCATCTTGGACGTGTCTTGCGATTTCGCTGATTGAGGCACTTAATTCTTCAGCAGCAGAAGAAACCGTCTGCACATTGCGAGTGGCTTCTTCGCTCGACGCAGCGACGACTTGAGCCTGTCGAGAAGTTTCTTCTGCAGACGCAGCCATGTTTTCAGAAGATCCCTTCATCGTGACTGACGAGCTTTTAACATTGTCGACAACGGCTTTGATTGATTTCTCAAAATCGTCGGCCATGATCACGCGATCGGTGACGACATTCCAGGTGACCATGGGGCCTTGATAGTTTCCATCTTTGTCATAGATTGCAGAGACGAGAAGGTCGAGCGTTTCCTTGCCGAGTTGGATCTTGGCTCGGTGTGGCAGGTTTTTTGGATCAGAGAGCATCCGTCTTTGCATCTCTGGATTTTTATGGAAGATGTCGATCTTATTTCCCAGAATTTGATCGACTTTCACCGGTAGGAGATGTTCAATCTGTCGAAGCTGCTTGATGGACTGAGGGTTGATATAGGTGATTTCGAATTCGCGATTGGCGAAAATCACGTTGATGGGAATATTCGACATCATATTATGAAACAGGACGCCAGTTAGCCCTCCTGGCAGTTTTTCTTCTGCGGCCGATGTTTCTATCCAGGTATGCAGGCTCCCGAGCGAAACTCCTTCTGCGTTTTTCAGTGGAGACATATGAAGTTCCAGAGTTTTGTCACCCAGTTTATCTTTGACAGAGCCGGTGGTCTTTGATGAGATCAGGTTGTCGAGTTTGGGCAGTCGGCTGACCAGTCGATACACACTCGATCCGACCATTTCGGAAGCTTCAATCCGATACTCAGGAGCCAATCCGGAAAGAAATTCAATACCTTTGGGATTCAGGTAGCTAATTCGAAACTGTTCATCAACGAGAAACTGCATGAACGGAGAGTGAGTGATCATGCCAACAAGTTGTTCGTGGGTGAGGTTTGCGTTTTCCAATTGTTCGAGCATGTTGGCAACAGTCATGTGAGCGGTCCTTTACAAGACACACAAAAGTGGAGGGAGATAACAATTATTCAAAGAGACTGAACCAGTTTTACGATTCAATCGGTATTGATTTGGGTCACGTTCAAATTGACAGGACATGTTGTATGTTGAGAATAATGAGAAGTTGCTTCTCGAGGCGGAAAATGCCTTTACTGAGCTGCTTCCATTCTGCATCCAGCGTGCGTGGGACTGCCATCATCTCTTTGTCATTGAGATCGATGACATCACCGACTTGATCAACAAGGAGACTGAATGATTCCTTCTGATCGTTGATCACGACGTTCATGCTATCTTGATCATGTCGTGGAAGTCCGAGGCGAACTCTCAAATCGACGGCAGTCACAATTTGCCCTCGCAGATTGATCAGCCCGGCAAATTCTGGAGGTGATTTCGGTGCAATCGCGATTGTTTGAGGATTGAGTACTTCCTGTACTGATTCGACAGGAATTCCAAACAACTGCTCGGAGACGTAAAATGTGACATATTGAGTTGTTTTAATGTTGCGAGAGCCGTTCTCCAGACGATCGTGATCTGACAACGAACTTGCCCGTTCATGCTGAGTTGCTGAATTTGTAATTAACATGAGACCAGTTCCCTTTTGACAACACTCGACAGGTCACAAATATTTTCGACTGTTTCCAGAAGTGATTTGGAATGGAACTTGGTTGCAAAGACGTGAGCACCACGACTGATCACTTCCTGTTGTCGTTCCCGTTGTGAGGCATCACACAAAAAGAGCATGCGGTTTTTGTCGGGAATTGACAAACGCTTGACAGTTTCAAGGATGTCCAGGCCAGATGCACGCTCAAAGTTCAAATCAGAAATGATCAAGTCATACGCTTCACCATGATTGATTTTCTGCAATGCCTCCTGCGGACTGCTGACGGTATGAACGTTGTAATTTTTGGCTTCCAAAGTTGTTGAAAGGAGTTTTCTAAAGAAGAGTGATTCATCGACGACGAGAATTTTCTGACGCGTCGGTCGCTCAACTTTGCTGTACCAGTCTGGCTGGGCTTGTGTGATGTAGTAGTAGGTATCGAGCAGTTCAATGGCTTTACCGTTGAGAATCGTTGAGCCCATCACACCTGGCATATTGGTTTGAATGTGGATGTCGAGAGGCTCTTCGACGATATCAATGATCTCATCGACCAGCAGACCCATCGAGCGACTTCCCTCAGAGAAAACGATGATCATCTGAGTGGACTGATCCGAGTGTGTCACCGCTCCATAGGGCGAAACGAGGGGAAGAAGCGAATTTCGATATTGGATGACATCCTTATTTCCACATTTTTCAATTTTGTGTGAGCCCCGCTCTTCCAGTCTTGAAACCAATGCCAATGGAACAGCCATTAGCCGTTCTCCATCGAGCTTGAAGATCAACAGAGTCGTCTTTTCACGATCATCATGATGTGCGATTTCAAAAGTCTCACGCATCTGAGAACTGGCTGCAAAATGACCATACAGGCTGGCGATGCCCATCACATCGAGAATCATGATAACTCGCCCATCACCCAGGATCGTTGTCCCCTGATACAACGAGAGGTCTCTAAGCAAACGTCCGACTGGCTTAACGACAATCTCTTCGGTGTCAAAGACCTCGGAAACGATCACTCCCATTTGTTCTTCGCCGATCTGCACGACAACAATATTGATATCGCTGTCGTCCTGGGCATCCCGAGGGAGGCCGAGTGCGTCACTGAGATAGATAATTGGGAGCAGTCGATCTCTTAGCCGAAGAACCTGATGATTGGAGATTTTTTCCAGCTTATGAGCATCTTCGTGTGGCAGCCTGACGAGTTCAACAATTCCTAACTGCGGAATGGCAAAGCAGAGATCTCCACTTTCAATGATCAAGGCAGAAATAATGGCCAGCGTCAAAGGGATCTTGATGCGGATGGTGGTCCCTTTTCCTTCGATCGACTGGAGTTCGACTGAGCCTCCGATTTTCTCGATGGCTGTTTTGACAACATCCATCCCAACGCCGCGTCCCGAAACGGAACTGACCTCTTTGGCAGTAGACAGCCCCGGGTGAAAAATGTAGGCATGGATATCGCTGTCGGAAAGTCTGGCTGCATCCGAGACTGAAATCAGCCCATTTTCAATGGCTTTTTGTTTCACTCGGGTCTTGTTAATGCCGGCGCCATCATCCTGAATGCTGATGATGACGTGTCCACCTTCATGGTAGGCATGCAGTTTGATTTTTCCTTGTGGCGATTTCCCTGCAACACGGCGATTCTCAGCAGATTCAATTCCGTGATCGGCCGAGTTTCGAACGATATGGATGAGTGGATCTTTGATCGCATCAAGAACAGTGCGATCTAATTCCGTTTCCGAGCCGATCATTTCCAGTTCAATTTGCTTATTGACTGTCAGCGAAAGATCTCGAACCAGACGAGGCAACTTCGCCCAGGCGTTGCCAATCGGCTGCATGCGCGTTTTCATGACCCCTTCCTGAAGATCTGCAGTGATGCGATTGAGATGATGAATCGGAGCGACGTATCGACTTTCTTCTTCGTCGCGAATCATCTGCAACAACTGGTTTCGAGACAGGACGAGTTCACCAACGAGATTCATCAACGAGTCAAGCACGTCGATACGCACTCGGATTGAGGCATCAGGTATTGTTTTATGCTGAGTATTCTCTGCTGGCTCGGGTACCTGCTCGATAATTCTCGAAATCGAGGATTCCGTTAATGAGAATGACGTGGCAAGCGTTGGAATGGGTTCAACTTGCGAGTTCAACGAGGTTGCAGAATCTTCTGGATCGTCAATGAGTTCTGGGAGATCGGGTACTTGGTGAGTTACAGGGAAATCGTTCTCAGCAAGTTGCGACTCTATTTCTTTCACTGAGACATCCATGTCACTGGATGGATTTAGTCGTGTCGAAAAGATGGGATCATTGGCAAACTGCGCCATCAAGTTGAGCTTATTGACGAGAATTCTGTCGTCTCCTGGTGGCTCTTCACCAGTGGCCTCGATATGGGCAAGGATATGCTTAATTAAGTCGATGGCTTCAAAAATGATGGATGTTGTCGCAGTATCCAATTTCATGCGACCGTCGCGCAGACAATCCAAAACTTCTTCGGTGGCATGCGCGACTTTTAAAAGTCGATTCAGATTGATGAAGCTCGACGATCCTTTGATCGTATGGACAGTCCTAAAAATACTGGAAAGCAGCTCTCGATTTGTCGGATCTTTCTCTAAATCCACAAATTCAACATCCAACCGCGCGAGATTATCCCAACTTTCCGTTAGAAACTCTTTCAGGATTTCATCTTCCATGGTGTTCGTTGTCGCTTCCTCATTAGGAATCACCCTCAGACCCGTGTGCGCAAGTGCGAACACGCTTTATCCGGTATATCGTCTCTGCTATAAATCGGCTTGAGGGGGAGTCTGTGACTTGAGTCATAAACCTTTCCAAGCTCGGAAATTCATTCAGGACGTTCAGCCCTCTCGTCACAAATTGTCAAATTTGCAAACCAGGGTGTCGCCAATCGGGCATACCTACGCCTGAGGGGCAGCAAATCTCAGGTCGATTTTATTGGCCGTGTGTGCGCCTGCCGGTCGTCATTATCGTTTTTGGATACGCGTTCCATGAATTCACCTGTGTCCCGATTATCTCACCTCTCCCATTTGAATGAGGGTCAATATCAAGCCGTCGCGACACTCAGCGGCCCGCTTCTAATTCTTGCAGGTGCAGGAACTGGAAAGACGCGTGTCATCACTCAGCGAACATCAGAACTGATTCGCACCGGAATTTCTCCTGATCGCATCCTCTGCGTCACATTTACCAACAAAGCCGCCAAGGAAATGCAACAACGGACTTCCGCGCTGCTGAAAAGACGCTTGGAAACAAAGCCCTGGATTTCAACATTTCACGCCTTGTGCATGAATATTCTGCGAGCAGATATTAAACAGCTTGGTTATCCATCCTCATTTTCGATAGCTGATCGTGGTGATCAGGAGTCGATTGCCAGAGATGTCCTGCGGGAAATCAAAATTCAAGACGCCAGTTTCAAGCCTGGAGATCTCGTGAATCAAATCAGTCGTTGGAAGACGATTGGCCTTTCTCCAGATCGGGCTGCTGAAACTGCCCAAAACGATCATGAATATCTCTCTGCCCTGGCTTATCGTCGTTACCTCAAACGCTTTCAAACGGCTGCATTAATCGATTTCGATGATCTTTTATTACTCACGAACCAACTCTTCAAAGAGAACGAATCGATTCTTGCCAAGCATCAGCAACGCTTCGACCATATTCAGGTTGATGAGTATCAGGATACCAATAATCTTCAGTTCACAATGATAGAAGCCCTCGCGGATCCCCATCATAATTTGTGTGTTGTCGGCGACGATGATCAATCAATCTACGCCTGGCGTGGCGCAGATATTCGACACATATTGTCATTCCAGAAACACTATCCGGATGCCGTTGTGATCCGACTGGAAGAAAACTATCGCTGCACCAGTCCGATCCTTGAAGCGGCCAATAAGCTGGTTTCCAACAATCGCGTTCGTCATCCGAAAACACTGCGAGCCAATAAAGAATCCTCCCTTCCAGTAAGAATTCTCGATCTCGATGACGAAATGACCGAAGCTGAGCGCGTCGTGATGGAAATCACATTCCTGATCAAGCAGAAGGGACTGAAGCCGGGCGCGATTGCTATTTTGTTTCGAACCAATGAACAACCCAGGTTGTTCGAAGCCGAACTCAGACGCAAAGACATCCCTTATGATCTGGTAGGGACTCAATCATTTTATGAACATCGCGAAATCAAGGATTTGATTGCCTATCTGAAAGCGATTATTTCGCCCAAAGATGATCGATCGCTGCTAAGAATTATCAATACCCCGGCGCGCGGAATCGGCGAAACCAGTCTTGAGAAGATCATGCAGCATGCCGTCAAAAATGAACACACGTTTTGGGAAGCCTTTGAGCAATTAAAAGTTCGCCAGGAACTCAGTGAGAAAGCCATCGGCCCCATCGAAAAGTTTCAGCAATATCTTGAACAGGCAAGATTCGGACTGAAAAAGCAACCGACGACTTATGCCGACTTTGTAACGAATCTGGTTGAACAAATTAGCTATCGGGGCTTTGTTGAAAAGCAATATAAGACCGCCGAACAGATTCAAATGAGGGTCAATATCATCGACACGTTTCTTGAATCCGTACGTGAATACCAGGCTCGTCCCGAGCGTCCGACATTACGTCAACTGGTGGACGACATATCGTTGGCTGGAAAAGAAAACTTCAATTCCAAAGACGATGAGGTTGATCTCAACGCCGTCAAACTAATGACGCTGCATTCCGCCAAAGGCCTCGAATTCCCATACGTCTATATGGTTGGAATGGAAGAGGGCCTGCTCCCTCATAAACGATCTGTTGATGCCACCGACGACGAAATCGCCGAAGAGAGGAGACTCTGCTATGTCGGAATTACCCGCGCACAGGAACAATTGACACTCACATTTGCCAAAACACGCAAGAAATGGGGCAAACCAAGAAAAAGCGTTCCCTCCAGATTTCTGTATGAAATCCGGGATCAAAAATAGAAGTGATCAGAATTTCTAAGATTTGCTGTCAGATCTCGTTATAGATGCACGTCGTTCGAAAGTTCAACGTGTTACCAACCCAAAGACATATTTGTCTCGATGGCACGCTGCGCCTCATGGAGATCGACGCCCGTGTCGAGCATATAAAGGCGAATCGCATGAACCTTGTCTCCATGGGCTTTCGCCAGACAATCACGTGCCGTGTCACATGGTTCAAGCGATGAATCTAACCCCAAAAGTCGCTTGGAGATGACCCACAGATCGCGAGGACGCTTGTGAATCCTCATGACCTCTTCTTCTGGATAGTTCTCAGTCGCATGAGCGCGTGCCTCCTGTTCCGTTGAGGCCCACGCGATCATGATGTGTGCATTGGTTTCAATTTCATACAGTGGCATAGCGTCGACCTTTCGAGAATGCAGCCGTGGAAAAGTCAGTTGGAGTTCGAAAGCTTTTCCAATCATCGCGTCAACGATTAGTCCTTGTTACAGGCAACCGGTCTTTAGAGACTGAATCGACTGAAGTGGCAGACTTGGCTTGAATAAAGCTTATCGTAACAAATCGAACATCCCCTCGTCACTTGCCAAACCGACTGTTTTTAAGGTGGCTTTCAAAACGGTTCCACCAACAAAAAAAGGCCTCCTGACCTGTCGATCAAGAAGCCTGCTTGGATGTCTTATCGGATCACGATCCAAAACGGCGTTCAAGAAGTGCCCTGATCGTATTGAGTCGACGAAGTTCCTGAGCTTTCAACGATTTCTCACTGGCTTTCTCTGCCTGGCGTGAGGAGATGGTTGCAATCTCTGTTTTAATTGACTGCAGTGAGAGATCGTTCAAATCGCTGACTGCGCCTGTCAAGATTGTTACCACTCCGTCTTTGACCTGACAAAAACCACCTTCAATGAAATATCTCTTTTTGCCTTCGCCATCAACGATTACCAGCTCGCCGTAAGAGAGACGACCCACCATCGGCGCACGAGAGGGGAGAATCCCGATTTGCCCATCCTCCAGAGGGAATTGAAGTGAATGAGCTGACTGCTCAATCACCAATTTCTCTGGAGTAATTACGAGTAGTTTTAAGGTCGTGGCAGCGATCATAGTTGAGAAGCCTTGTGGCAATCAGACAATGAGAGAGGCGTTGGCCTCAATGAGTTGGAAATTACTGTTGTTGCATCTTCTTGGCTTGCTCGGCAGCCTCAGTGACTCCCCCGATGTAGAGGAAGGCGGATTCAGGAAGATGATCCCAATCTCCATTACAAATCTGCTCGAAACTATCAATCGTTTCTTCAAGAGAAGTGTACTTCCCTTCTTTGCCTGTGAATGCATAGGCAACGATAAACGGCTGGGAAAAGAACCGTTCGATACGACGAGCACGGTGGACAATCGTTTTATCTTCTTCAGAGAGTTCTTCAACTCCGAGAATCGCGATAATATCCTGCAGTTCGCGATACCGCTGAAGAATCTGCTGGACTTGTCGAGCCACACGATAATGTCTCTCGCCAACATAGTTGGGATCAAGAATTCGACTCGTCGAGGCCAGTGGATCGATGGCTGGATAAATTCCCTTCTCGGCGATCTTACGCTCGAGATAAATAAAGGCATCCAGGTGAGAAAATGCCGTCGCAGGTGCAGGGTCTGTCGGATCGTCTGCAGGAACATACACCGCTTGCACGGATGAAATGGCTCCTCGTTTTGTGGAAGTGATCCG
>JBGSVC010000472.1:0-3527 GCA_041753175.1 Planctomycetaceae bacterium | reverse complement strand
CCACTTGAACCAGAAACATCTCTTTCATTTCCGCAGGGACACCCGGCAGGGCAGCGATCTGAGTGGGGCGCGATCGCGATGCGCCAGGCAGTTCCATCCAAAGTCCCGGTGCTGTCCCCAGCGGATTGGCCAGCATCACTGAGCCTTGAGGGTGATAGGCCTGGATCGTGTTCGTGTCGGGCATGCTGCGAGAGCGACGTGCGAAGCGTTCACGAATGGCAGCCAGGGATATTTCATCCAGCACAAGGGGAATATCTGCCAACTGCGCCAGAAACTGACGAGTGAGATCATCTTTCGTCGGTCCCAGACCTCCGGTGATGATGACCAGATCAACACGGTCGCAGGCGAGTCGAAACGCCGAGAGCAGATCGTCAGGGGTGTCGGCGACTGTCGTATGAAACGCAACGACGATCCCCAGTTTGGCCAGTTGGACACTCAGCCACTGGCTATTGGTATCCAGTCGCGCGCCGGTAGTCAGTTCGGTTCCGATGGCAACAATTTCTGCACGCAACATATTTACCCAGTCGCTGATCATCAAAAAGCGGAATAAGCCGATACCCTCAGACGTCTCATTAGGAGGCATGCGCGGTGGTGGACACACCGACCGTGCTCGAACTCTGACGTCCAGAGAGCACTTGATGATAGAGCGCGATGGTCTGTTCGACCATGACATCAATACGATATTTTTCCTGGACCATCCGCTGAGCAGCCAGCCCCTGATCGATAGCCGCTTGCGGATGGGTGAGCATTTCAATGATCATGTCCGCCAGCGCCTGGGAATTTGAGGGGGGAACCAGCCGTCCGTTGAGGTGATCCTCGATCACGCTGAAAACCCCTCCAACGCGTGAAGCGATCACCGGCCGTCCCATGGCCATCGCTTCGAGCATGATGGTCCCCAGGCCTTGCTGCAACGAAGGCAGGCAAAAGATATCCATCGCGGAAAGTGACTTTTTGAAGTCATACAAATTCGGCACAAATGTGACGCTTTGGGAAATCCCCAGTTCCACCGCCAGTTGACGCAAGGCTTTTTCTTCCGGACCACTCCCGGCGATCAGAAACTCCACGGGCTGGATCTGCTGAAGAACTTTCTGGGCGGCTCCGAGAAAAAAGCGAATCCCTTTCTGATGTTCAAGGGGGCCTGCTGTGCCGATGACAGGTGTGTGGCCTGGCCTGAGGATCTGCTGAGCATTGACGTTGCTCCAGTCGGGAATCCCGCTATTGATGACCGTCACCTGATCCAAAGACAGATTGGGCATCGTGACCAGGTGAGACTTGACCGAATCGCTGATCGCGATCACCCGACGACACCAGGTGCTGTCGATATCGAGTTGTTTTCCGGGCGGGAGGTAATCATGGATCGTGAGAACATAAGGGCGCTCAATGCGTCGGGCCAATAAGTTGCAGATGGAAAGCCCGAACCGCGAATGAACATGAATCAGATCGGGCAGATGATCGCCCAGGTCTTGCGCAAGCCATTCAATTTGCAATCGGTTGGCCAGGGGAACATCCAGAAATGGATATTCCATCAGACTCAGGGCAGCGCGACGCGAAGGGTCGATATGAGAATTGTCAGCAGAGACCAGTCGGACCTTGACGTCATGCTGCGGAAGATGCTCGGCCAGATGGAGCATCTGTTGAGACGATCCCCGCAGGGTAAATCGATCCGTCAGCAGCAGGATGTCGAGTTTTGGAGCTGCCATGTCAGGTGATTTCAGGGTGTCTGTGAGACGTTCAGGAGATGAGCAGTTGTGCGCAACAAGGGGAGAGAGTGTTGCGGGTTAATGATCCATCCAGGTCGGGGAAACTTATGTCCCATAGGTTCTGTCGAGCACGCGGGGTCGTTTCAGGATCTCACTCATCACGACAGCCTGACGGACCGACTCGGGCTGACGAAAGAGTTGAATGATATTTTGTGACGAGCGTCCCTGTGATTTTTTCGTGGAGTCGCTGTGAATTTTGGCAGCCATGGCAAACTCCTGGGGAGAGAGTTGTGCTCGGAGGCTGCTGGCGGCATCTTCGTGAGACTGCCCGGACTGGCGACGCTTGAGATATTCCTGAATCGAGGAGTTGAGTTTTTGGTCTTGGATTTTTTCGCCAAGGTGCTGCGTCTGGAGGTGTTGAGTTGCAAGGTGTTGATGATCTAAGCCGTCGGTCCGATTGGCCAGTGAGGTATAACCAGTTGGGGTGCCGGAATCTGAAGCCATGGCGGGTGCAGAGCCGGCGTAATTTTTTTGTTTGGCCGGCTTGGGTGTTTTGCGTTGTTGAGGTTTGGGTTTTTGTTGAGCTGCTGGTTGCGTCGTCGGACGGGGAGGCTGAGGCGGAGGTTGTTTTTTAGGCTCCTCAGGTTTCACGCCAACATCGCGGAGAAAGCGTTCGATTTCTTCCTGCAGCTTTTTATCGGGTTGGGCCGGTGGTCGGCCGGGATTTTGTGGGGGATTTTTTTTGCCAGCTTTTCCGAGGTTTCCAATCCATCCGACAAACCAGATGACAAAGAAGATCGCCAGAACGATGAGATTTTCCATGGTCGTATCGGCTCTCTGTCAAGACAGTAGAAAAGTTCAGGGCGGTTGTGGTACAGGTGAATGATCGGGAACGAGACGTGACGACGTGAGAACGGATTATTTGCCGAGCATGCCTTCATCAGCACTCGACCCGGAAATCGCCATACGCATTTTCGTGTCCGCCTGCAGGTTCTTGAGTTCGTAGAAGTCGAGGACACCAATGCGACCACTCCGAAAAGCTTCGGCGATGGCTTCGGGAACCTGAGCTTCAGCGAGCACGACCTGAGCCTGATTTTCCTGCGTTTTGGCGACCATCTCCTGCTCGCGCGCCTGAAACTCGGCTCGATCTTGTTCGGCCATCGCCTGGGCAACGCGCATGTCCGCTTCAGCCTGATCTGCCTGGAGTCGTGCACCAATGTTGTCGCCGACATCGATATCGGCGATATCAATCGAAACGATCTCGAACGCGGTCTGGGCTTCCAGACCTTGATGGAGCACGGTTTGTGAAATCCGGTCGGGATTCTCCAACACCGTTTTGTAAGACATCGTCGAGCCAATCGCCTGCACGATCCCCTGACCAACACGAGCGATCACGGTTTCTTCGGTGGCACCGCCGATGAGCTGGTTCAGGTTTGTGCGAACTGTGACACGCGCCCGGGCTTTGAGCTGAATGCCGTCACCGGCGACAGCATCGAGTGTTCCTGCCGATTTATTGGGATCGGGGCAGTCGATGACTTTGGGATACACGCTCGTCCGGACAGCTTCAAGGATGTCGCGACCGGCCAGATCAATCGCCTGTGCGGTTTGCCAGTCGAGTTCGATATTGGCCCGGTGAGCAGCGATCAGCGCCCGGATGACATTCGGGACGTTGCCCCCAGCCAGATAGTGGGCTTCCAGCGCTTTGGTGGTGATGTTGTAGGATTTCATCAAGCCAGCCTGCACCGCCATGACTTTGGCGCGCACAATGATGAACGGGTTCACTTTGCGGATGGTCATGATCAAAATATGAGCCAGCCCGACACCGGC
>JBGSVC010000471.1:0-2660 GCA_041753175.1 Planctomycetaceae bacterium | reverse complement strand
GGTGATTAATACAGGGACGACGATTGTCTCGTTTTTGATGGTGGTCTTGATTCAGAATACTCAGAATCGGGATTCACATGCTGTGCAATTGAAACTGGATGAACTGATTCGAGCCACACAAGGGGCGCATGTGATCTTGCTGGATGTGGAGGAGATTGGCGAGAAAGAACTGGAGTCGATCAAAGAATGTTACGTCAAACTGGCTGCTGAAGGGAGAGAACGGTTGAAGTCGGGGGGAGGAGATACCGGAGTTCCGGACGTTGATCTGTCGTCATTTGAGAGGAAGGCATAATGGGTCTGGGAGTGCGATTTTAATGAACCTTGAGAAGAGGAGAGTTGTCACTTGCAACGGACGTTGATTTTCGTGAGAATGCAATCCAGTGATGTGCTTGACTAAGCATGTTTGCGGGCGATTAGCTCAGTTGGTTAGAGCGCTTCGTTTACACCGAAGATGTCGGGGGTTCGAGTCCCTCATCGCCCATTCGAAAAAACTAGACTTTTTCGGCTCGGCTCCGAACTATTTCAGTGCTTATGCACGAAATAATGCACGAAATGGGAGCCCAGCCATGCCGCGACCTGCCAAACCGTTTTTCCGCCGCCAGACCAAAAGCTGGTACTGCTCGATCGCCGGGAAACAGATTCCGCTCGGCAAAGACAAGAAGCTTGCCGTCCAGAAATTCCACGAGTTGATGACCAACCGTGAAGAACAAATTCAAAACCGCTGCACTTTGTACGAGCTTAGCCAGTCGTATTTGGACTGGGTCGAGATCAACCGAAGCTCGTCCATCTTCCGCTTGCACAAGCATTTCTTGAAATCGTTTATCGAAGCTGTCGGCAAGCGTTTGGAGCCGATGCAGCTAAAGGTCCACCAAATTACAAAATGGCATGAGAGCTTGGACGTCAGCACGACAACCCAGAGCGATGCTGTCGGAGCCGTCCAGAGGATGCTCAACTGGGCTGTGGAGCAGGGCTACATCACCCGCAATCCTATCATTGGGATAAAGAAACCGAAGCGGCAAAGGAGAGACGTCTTCTACACGTCCGAGCAATGGGAGCAGATACGATCACACGCGAAAGGTCCATTTCTGGATTTGCTGGATTTCCTCTACCTCACCGGCTGCAGACCACAGGAAGCAAGAGCAATCGAGGCTCGCCACATCTTCAACGACCTGATCATTTTCCCGGCTGACGAGTCGAAGGGCAAAAGTGAGCCGCGAGTGATCTTCCTCGTTCCGGAAGCAAAAGGAATGGTCAACAGGTTTGCTGCCCAGTATCCGGAAGGCCCAGTCTTCCGAAATGAGAAAGGGCTACCCTGGTCTAAAAATGCCGTCGTCTGGCGACTTCGCAGGATTTCGGACAAGGTAGGGTTCCGGGCAATCGCCTATGGGGCTAGGCATTCATTCGCGACCAATGCCCTTGTCGCTGGTGGCGTCGATCCAATATCAGTGGCTCATCTCATGGGGCATAAGGATGCGATGATGGTGAGTCGGGTTTATTCGCACGTTGCCAAAAATCCCAATTTCTTGCGGCAACAGGCATTGAAAGCAGCCGGACACCAGCCGATCACTCAAATTCCGGTTGCCGAACATGAAAGTCAGGCGACGGCCTGAGGGCGAGGGGATTCGAACCCCATGGGTGAAATTTGTTACCCTCAAGGCGGCAAGGGCTTACAGAAACAGCTGGTTACTAAGTCAGTAAATACTCAGCACTTGCTTGGCTCGCAATGTCACGGTTTGGCATCAAATGATGTTCAATTAGACCGTCTCATCCGTTTTTGGCCGGGCTTGCAGGAGCATCAGAAAATGGCAATTTTGGCGATTGCCTCGATTACTTAAACCTTCTCACAGCCACGACAAGCAAAAACGCATTTTGTTATCCACCAAGAACCTCAAAGCCGCCAAAGAAAGGGCGATGAAGATCGACTACACATTGGTCAAAGGTGAGTCCAATCAAACGACCGACCTTTCTATTGTGGAAGCTATCGAGCTCTACATCAATTGGTTAAGGACGGAACGACGAGCCAAGAGTTCTATCCTACTTTACCAAGGCGAATTGAAATCGTTTCACGCATTCTGTGGCATCAAAAAGATTCTTCGCCTGTCAGAGATCAAAGCTTCAACACTTGATGCTTATCGAAGTGATCGCACCTCGAAAGTTGCCGTCAAGACTTTGTATCACGAATCCGTAGTCATCAAGCAATTCCTGACGTCGTGCGAGTCGTGCGGTTATCTCTCAAAGAACCTTTTGATCAAAGTTCGCATTACCAAACCTCCGCTCGTGAAACGAACGCCGCTCAAACACGAGCAACTTGTTGAGATTGTCCGCAAGTGCCACGCCATCATCAACTGGTCGTCCTGACTTTGGCCCACTCAGGGTTGAGAGTCGGAGAGCTGCAACGACTTCGACCCAACGACGTAAACGTTGAGAGCGGATGGTTCGCAATTCAATCACGTGATGGCCTGGAAACAAAGACGCGCGAATCTCGACGCATCCCGATCCACAAAGAACTTCTCCTTCTTTTTCAAAAGCATCAGCGTTGCCGCGATTGGTTTTTCACCTCACCGGCTTCCAGCGAATATCCTGATGGTCAACGATGGATATCACCTAAGAAGCTGAATGAAGCATTTCAGCGCGCTGTCAAAGCCTGCGGACTGCCGGCT
>JBGSVC010000470.1:0-6438 GCA_041753175.1 Planctomycetaceae bacterium | reverse complement strand
CCATGGTGCCGATCACTTCATCATGTCCTTCATGACCGATGAGAATGATATGAAATCCGTCGCGTGCGAATTTGATGGCTTCCATGTGGACTTTGGTCACTAAAGGGCAGGTGGCATCGATGGTCTGCAGGCGGCGCGCTTTCGAAGCGGCCCGGATTTCCGGAGAAACGCCATGCGCGCTGTAAAGCAGTATCGAATCTTCGGGGACATCGCTTACCTGATCAACGAACGTGACGCCCTGTGCCGTAAACCGATCGACCACATATTTATTATGCACGATTTCATGATAAACATAGATGTTTGACCCAAAAAGCCTGATGGCCTCGTCAAGACATTGAATCGCCATGTTGACCCCCGCACAAAAACCACGGGGGTTGGCCAGCAGAATTTTCATCTCATCGCTTCCTGAGTTGTATGCGTGTTAAGACGTCGCTTGAAGTCGAAACCTGGGTGACTGCGAGGACAGACATCTCTTCGTTTTGAACCTCAAACGCTTCCGGGAATCATAACCGCATCAGAAACAATTCTGCTACTCGTCATCTTCATATTCTGTGTAGTCGTCTGAATATTCTGAATCCGAAGAGTCGTCTTCTTCAAGTGTTTCTTCAAAAGCGGGATCGCCTTGGGCAACGATCTCTTCGTCGGCCTCTGACTCAGAGATTTTTGGCATCTCCGGTCGCCGAAAGACAGCCACAACATCTTCCATCGGGACAACATAGAGCAAATTATCGGGCTCGAAATCGACAGGAATCGCATTCCGGGGATGGAAGAGAACTTTATCGTATTTGCGTACGGGGAATTCATCGTTGTTGTAGACTTCGAGACTGATTTCCACGACACGCCCGGTGATTGTGGGGATTTCAGCTTTATCTGGCAGGACGATGCCGCCGCGTGTTTTTTGTCGACCTTCATCTTTGCGAATGAGAATACGAGGTCCTAATGGTTCAACATAGTCAGTCATGTCATAGTCTCAGTCTGCCACATTGGCATAAATTATCACTTGTCACAATTGTCAGACCATGAATTATACGCGGTCTTATTGACAAAACCCAGCCCTGTCTTTCAAAAGCATTGGAGCAATCCAATAAACCTAATGAATGACTGGAATATCACTTAGGGCGAAGGACCATCAGATTTTTCAGGCAATCAGACGGGGGAAAGGTACATTTTAGCAAATTCTATACCGTGGTCACTCATCGCAGGGGAACGACTCGGTCGTTGAGGGCAAAATGGGGTCTGTTTAACGATTATTCCAATTTTAACGGACGTTCGCTCATCAACCTGACGATATAGACAGAGAAGATTCGCAATCTTCTCGATCCATCTTGCTGTCTGCGTGTGAACGCACGTTCCAGGCCGATCCAGGCACTCATCCGACGAGTGTGATGAAGTACTTTCCGTGGCATGACAGCCAGTTGAAAATCGACTTCAAGTCGGCTTTGAACAATCAATAAAACACCTGAATACAGGTGTTTAAGAAGATTCCTTCACTGGAATCATGTCGCCTAATGAGACTATCAACAGGCAGATCACTGAACTCTCGAGACATGCGGTCCCACGATTCAGGCCGCCCACTTATATGAAGGTTCTCAAGGATGGGAAAGAAAATCAAACACGCTCCCAAACGCCAGACGCCCACCCTCTGTGCGTCATCGACTCCGGAACCTGCCTCAGGTCATGAGCCACATTTTTCATCGTCACTCTCCTTCGCGGGGACGCGTTCGGCGACAACTTCTGTCAAGCATCCTGAACACGAACTTCTTGCAGAACGGGTGCAAACGGCGCTGCGTTTGCAAAAGAACAATAAGATTCGCGAATCCGGCAAAATCTATGAAGAGATCCTGCAAAAAGATCCTCGTCAGTCCGATGCGCTGCATTTGTCGGGTCTCATTTTTTATCACGATAAAGATTATGACGAAGCGGAACGGCGGATTCGGATCGCCCTTGATGTCAAGCCGGACGATACGGTCTATTTGAATTCACTGGCTGCTGTGTTGCGTGAGGCTGGCAAACTCGATGAAGCGGTCGAATGCCTGACCAGTCTGCTGCAAAATTCCTCAAGCTACGTCGCTCCCCTGCTGTCAATTGCCAAACTGTATAAGCAACAGGCACGCTACAGTGATGCAGTATTGATGCTCAAAAAAGCGCTTCATCACGAGTCTGAAAATCTGGAACTGCTCGAAGAGTATGGCTATAACCTCTCTCAGATCGGGCAGTATGATCAATCGAATCAGGCATTTCAAAAGATCCTTGCCCAAAACCCTGCGCACTTTAACGCATTGCATTTACTGGCCTGCAATTACTACTTTCTGAAACAATATCGACATGCTGTCGAGACGTATCAGAAGGTGCTCGATATCAACCCCAAGTTTGGCCCCTGCTGGAGCAACAAAGGGGCGGCACACCAATCGCTTGCGGAGTTTATCGAGGCCCGGGAGTGTTATCAAAAATCGATTCAATTCGATGAAAAACTTCCTGATGTGCACAACAATTATGGCAACGTCCTGCAGGTGTTTGGGGATATTTCCGGTGCTGAAAGAGAGTATCTTCGCGCGATCGAACTTTCTCCCACCTATGTCGAGCCTAAATACTCGCTGGGAGAAATTCATCTTGCCCGAGGAGAGTTTGAAGAGGGGTGGAAGGGGTATGCCATCCGCTCCCAAAAACGCGAACACGACCATCGCAATTTCACACATCCTGTTTGGGATGGTGTCCCCTCACAAACTTTGAAACTGCTGGCCTACTCTGAACAGGGCGTGGGCGATATCGTCATGTTTGGCACCTGTCTGCCCGATCTTCTCAACGAAGTTCCCAACACGACCGTCGAACTCGATCCTCGCTTGATCCCTTTGTTTCACCGGACGTTTTCGCATCTACGGTATGTTCCTCGTCAGATGCATTTGTCTAAAGATGTTCCTGTCACTGTCCCTGGTGTGGATGCCAAGTTTGGTATGGGATCATTGCCCGAACGCTATCGACCGAGTTTGGAATCTCATCCCCGACATGGATATCTGAAAGTCGATCCGCAGGTCCGTCAGATGTGGGTTGATCGCTTTGCCCGCCTGGGAGCAGGATTGAACGTCGGGATCTCGTGGCGAGGAGGCAAGAACGCCGAAGTCGGGGCCCGTCGAAGCATCCCGCTGGCAGCCTGGAAACCGATCCTGCAAACTCCGGGAGTCAAGTTCATCAACCTGCAATACGGCGATTGCTCGCAAGATACCGCCTTTATTCGTAACGAATTCGGAGTGACGTTGCATCATTGGTCAGATGCTGATCCGATTAAAAACCTCGATGGTTTCTCCGCCCAGATGTCTGCCTGCGATCTGGTGATTTCCATCGACAATGCGACCGTCCACTTTGCAGGAGGGCTGGGTGTGCCGTGTTGGACAATGCTCGGTCTGGTTCCTGAGTGGCGGTGGATGCTCACAGGTGAGCGGAGTTACTGGTATGAAAGTCTGCGATTGTTTCGCCAAACGAAAGTCTTTGAGTGGACAGATCTGGCGGCCCGTGTCGCCGAAACGCTCAAACTCGTCAGTTCAGATGCCTCTGCCTGGAAAGAAGAAATGAAGACTCTCAACTCCAGACCCTTCTCACCTGAGGTCACGTCGTCGACTCCGGTAACGCCGAGCTTACCCTCGCCCAAGATGCCGATTTCCATAAGCTCCTCGAATCTTTCGAAGACATCCACTCCGGTCGTGAAGACAAAGCCCAAACTGGCCATCATCACACCTGTCGGCCCCGGACACAGCGAGATCTACGAGGAAAATGTTGCATCCATCAAGCGAGCCTGTGAGCAGAATTCTGGCCCCTTTGAAAAAGTGATCCCGTTGAGACTCAACGACACCGAAGGCACGGTTGGACGATCGTATGCACGCAATTTCGGCGTTCAACAAGCCATTCAAGCAGGCTGTGAGTGGGTCTTTTTTCTCGATGCCGATGACGTGCTGGTTCCCGGCGCCTTTGCGCATGTGGAACCCTATCTCGAAGACTATGATGCCATCTGGGGGCAGATTTATAGCTTTCAACATGGAACGCAGAATGCCGAATCGCGTCCCGGACAACTTGGCAAGACAGACCGCTACGAAGATATCCTGAATGTCGATCCATTTCATTCACTGCAGATGGGACACTTCGTGCGGACAAAGGTTGCTGCTGAAACTCCGTTTGACGAAACCATGGATACTGGTGAAGACTTTCATTACTACCTGCGATTGTGGCAGAAATGCCGCTGCATCAAGATCGATCAGCCCTTTTTTGCGAATCGTCGCGGGATGCATTCAACCGGACCACGCAGCGCCAACGGTCGCGACTGGATGACGGCTGTCGCCGAGCAGATGTCACAGGCACGTCAATCCTATCAACTTAAGTTGCAACAATCGCCACCGCAACCGTTTTCCCCTGCCGTTGAATCAATTCCGACTCCTAAGCCCCAGATTGTCGCGCCTGAGGTCAATGGCGTCGCGGTCGTGGAACCAGCCAACCCGCACGACATTACATCGTATTGGGAGCAGGACCAATTTCAGAACATCATTCCGCAGAATGTCAAACTCGGTCAGTTTCCCGAAGGCTGGAATGTGCGTGACTATCTAGGCATGACATTGACACCCTACCTCGAAACTGCACGTGCGCAAGGTCAAAAAGACCTGCGGATTCTGGAGGTCGGATGTGGCTACGGACGACTCTCTTCGGCTTTTAAGCCTGGTGATTATCTGGGGGTTGATGTCAATAAATTTGCGATCGACAAAGCACGACAGATCAATCCCGAACACAGTTATCAGAAGGTCAGTTTCGTCGATGACTATCCTCAATCTGCTCTGACTTATGCCTTCTGCGTGCTGCTGCACATTGATGATGACACCGTCAGTTCCGTGATCAGCAAGATGTGTCACGCTTCGAAGATTGTCGTCGTCGCTGAGATTCTTGGACGCAAATGGCGACGTGGCGGACTGCCTCCGGTGTATAACCGGGAACAGGTCGATTATGAACAACTGTTTCAGGCTCAGGGGTATCGATTATTCCGATCGTCCGCTTTGCCCTATCTGCACTACGAGAATACCAACATCACATTCCTGATGTTCCAACCGGAATCAAGTTTTTAACGGCATTTGCCGGTTCTGGCCCGGTTCCGACTCAACCCCGGATTCCTGATTTTTCGATGAAACATAGACAAGTTTGTTTCTCATAACGCTGTGTTCAGAGCTGCCGTATGTCATCCATTTCAACGTCAACCGGGCTGGTCAGTGGGATCGATTACGATGCCATTATCAAAGCCTACACGGCTCGTCAGGAAGGGATCATCTCCCGTAGTTCTGCCCGTGTGACGGAATTTGAGGGAACCAAAACAGGTCTGGATTTCTATCAGCAGCAGATCGTCGGGCTTTCAATCAATGCCACGACGCTGAAATCAAAAACGACCTTCAATCAACTCAAAGTTAACAACCCCGATACGACTCAAATTGCAGTTGATGCAACCAAAGAAGCGTCTGCGGGCACCTATGTTTTTCAAGCTGTGCAGAAAGCCGCCACTCAGCAAGTCCTGAGTCGCGGTTATGCCAACGAAGATCAGAAGGTCGGTACCGGACAGATCGTCATCGCGCGTGGCGGGCATTTGAACAATCCCACCCCGATCGAACTACTCAATCAGGGAGGGGGCATCAGTCGTGGGAAAATTCGGATCACAGATCGTGCGGGGGTCTCAGAAACGGTTGACCTCTCCAATGCTGTTACCATCGACGATGTGCTCAATGCCATCAACAATGCTGACACACTCAGTGTTGAAGCGACATCAAAAGATGGCCACCTGATTCTCAACGATACGTCCAGCAGTGGCACAGGAAATATCACCGTCAGTGAAGTCGCGGGTGGAACAACGGCCCAAAGCTTAGGCCTTAACAAAAGTTCTTCCACGTCCACACTCGAAGGCGAAACGATTTTTCGTCTTGATGGAACATTTACGCTGGACCTGCTAAACGATGGCAATACCTTCCGTGGTTTCTCGGGCGTTCCTGATATCAAGTTCACACTTCAAGATAACACCACATTCAACGTCAACCTCGATGGCGTCACTACGATTCAGGATGTCGTTGATGCCGTCAACGACGCTTCAGGAAACTCAGGAAAACTGACGGCTGCCCTTGTTGATGATCGCTTTGTGTTGACAGACGCGACCACCGGCTCTGGAACTCTCCAAGTTGAAGACATTAACAATTCCTCGACAGTGAAAGAACTCGGAATCAATGTTGATGCGGCGTCTGGTGTGATCACGGGCAAGCGTCTGGTGGCTGGTATCAATTCGGTGCTGTTGCGAAATCTCAATGGTGGACAAGGGATTGAAACGCCTGGACAAATCTCGTTGACCGACCGTTCCGGAAAAACAGCGACTCTTGATCTCTCCACTGCTGAATCTCTCGACGAAGTCTTGCATGCCATCAACAATGC
>JBGSVC010000469.1:0-15081 GCA_041753175.1 Planctomycetaceae bacterium | reverse complement strand
TATCTGCACTTGATGCCGCTATTCGCCGTCAGACCAGGTGATAATGATGGCGGATATGCCATCAGCAATTATCGCAGTGTCGATCCACGATTAGGAACAATCGATGATCTGCGATTGCTGGCAACAGAATTGCGGGCAGCGGGTATCTCTCTGGTCCTTGATTTTGTGTTCAATCATACCGCTGATGATCATGAATGGGCTCAGAAAGCCCGAAACGGAAACCGGGAGTTCAAACAATATTACTATATCTTCCCGGATCGTCAGATGCCTGATCGCTATGAGCAGACACTGCGCGAGATTTTCCCGAGTGTACGCCGGGGAAATTTCACCTGGGATGATGGGATGGGAGCATGGATCTGGACGACGTTCAACAGCTTTCAGTGGGATCTGAACTATTCCAATCCAGCGGTCTTTCGCGCCATGCTGGAAGAACTGTTGTTTATCGCTAACACTGGTGTCGAGATTCTCCGTCTCGATGCCGTGGCATTTATCTGGAAAGAAATGGGGACAGGGTGTGAGAATCTGCCAAAGGCTCATGTGCTTATTCAGGCATTCAACAGTCTGGCGCGGATTGCCGCTCCCGGCTTGATCTTCAAGTCTGAGGCGATCGTACATCCGGATGAAGTTGTGCAATACATCAGTCCTCAGGAATGCCAGACATCATACAATCCAACTTTGATGGCGCTATTATGGAATACATTGGCGACACGCGAAACGAACTTGCTCAAACAGTCTTTGAGCCATCGACACAAACTGCCGGAGAAAACCAACTGGGTCAACTATCTGCGCTGCCACGACGATATCGGTTGGACATTTGATGATGCCGACGCCGCCCAGGTCGGCATCAACGGATATGATCATCGCAAGTTCTTAAATGAATTTTATACCGGACAGTTCCCGGGATCGTTTGCGCGAGGAATTCCATTTCAACATAATCCTCAAACGGGCGATATGCGAATTGCCGGGACGCTGGCCTCGTTAGCCGGGCTGGAACAGGCGTTGGAACTCGGTGATGATCATCTGATTGATTTAGCGGTTCGTAGAATTGTATTGCTGCAGGGCGTCGTGTTGAGTATTGGAGGGATCCCGCTGTTGTATCTGGGGGAAGAGTGGGGGATGCTCAACGATTACGATTTCGTACAAGACCCTGCCAAGTCAGCCGACACCCGTTGGGTGCATCGCCCCAAAATGAAATGGGAGTATCTGGATTCAGAGTCGATCAGTTCTCCCAGTGAAAGCAAGCAGCGCGAGATTCGTCAGCGATTATATTCATCACTGAAAAAAATGATCGCAATTCGTCGCAGCCAGCCGGCGATGTCGGGATTAGAGATGTCGTTGATCCCGCTGGTTAACCCGCACGTATTGGGATTCAATCGTGCCTTTGAAGGGCATCGGGTGAGTGTGTTGGCGAATTTTTCCGAACATCCACAGGCAGTCTCAGGAAATATTTTACGAGTGCATGGCCTGGGACGATTTTTTCAAGATCTGATCACGCTGACCGAACATTCGACGCAGTCGGAAGTGTATTTGGGACCGTATCAACTGTTGTGGCTGAAACGAAACTGAAACGAGACTGAAACGAAACTGAAACGAGATCGCAGAGCATCCCCTTGAATTACATCTGGGCCTGTCCAAGATATTTGATGCCGTATTCCCAGAATCCATCGTGGACCTGTCGTCCGCGGACGATTTCGCTGAGCATGAATTTTTCTCCCAGCGAGACGATGATCTCTCCCTTTTTGGATTTGACCGGTCCATAAGAAATGAAACATAAACCCGACTGTGAGACATTTCTCATCCAGACTTCTGTGACACTGCGGTCCTGAATTTCACCGACTTCATCTTTGCATTCGGGAATGATGACGGTGATCTTGGCTTTGATCGGACGTCGTGAATGATTTCGTTTTTGTGTGGCATGGTTTCGAAAACGGTCGTCCCATTTCTGGAGCATGTCCAACACACGGTTGGCGGCCTGCTCGATTTTATCCATAGGAATTGATGTGGGACTCATAGCGAATTCTGCTTTCTGTGAGGCGCTGGCAAAAAGGCGAAGTCAGAGGTGAATCATCAAGAGCGAAATTGGTTACTAGTTTCCGACGTCATTGGTCATTAACTCATCGCTACCAGGTGTCGGCAATGCCTGCACGACAGTCAGTGGTGAGTTGGTCAGATCAATAATGTTTTCGTCGAGTTCTGGATCCGAAGTGTTGCCCTCGTTGTCGGTGATCCGTTGCACGATTGGCTTGGTGTAGTTTTGTCCGTTGCGTCGCAGGACTTTAGCGACGGAACCATCGCTGAGTGAAACATAACTGCCGATCGGAAATAACGAGAGAATATTGAGCATGGCACGCACGACATCAGCGTCAACGGTTTTCTGTCGAGCCATGTGAATCAGATTCGCCATCGCCGCATACCGAGAGAAGGGGGGACGATAAGGACGCTGGCTGGTCATGGCACAATAAATATCAGCGACCTGAATAATACGTGCGAACATGTGAATACTGTTGCCGCGACGTCCACGAGGGTAGCCTGTGCCGTTGAAGGCTTCGTGAACCTGATAGGCCACGACCGAGACGACTCGCGGCAATGCCGAAATATTCTGCAACATCTCCAGAGAATGGATGGGATGCTTTTTGATTTCCAAAAGTTCCAGGTCAGAGAGGCGTCTGGGATCTTTGAGAAGTTCTTTATCGACCTTCATCATCCCCCAGTCATGGACAAGACCGGCAACACCGATTTCACGCACGCTGGTGGCGTCCAGGTCCATCTCGATACCAACCGCCATCGCCAGCAGTGAAGATTCAATCGAACGACTGGCAAGGCCTTCATCGGAGAAAGAGTCGATTGCAGAAGTGAGTGTGTTGTCGACGTCGGTACACATCTCTTTAAGATAGCTGGCGGCCATGGTGGTAACGATCGACTCATCGGCGAGCTGGCCGTGGAGTGCTTCGTTCATCATGTTGGAAAGTGCCGTGCTATTGAGATTGTGTTGTTCTTTAAGGTGTTGGCGTTGTTTTTGGTCGTAGCCTTTTCGTCCGAGAAAGACGGCATCCTCTTTGACGGCCGGTCCTTTGGATCTGACAGTGATCAAGCCGGCGTCGATGACCGCGTCAAGTTTTTTGGTCAGGTCGGTATCGAAGCTGAAGGCCTGTGTTTTCGCAGGCTCGATTTTTCCAGCCTGTAAAGTGACCCGGGAGAGGTCATCATTGGAGATTTGGACGCTGGCGGCACCACGCTGTTTGAGATTCAATTTAATCTCAGCTGTGATGACAGAGTTTTCTGACAACAGGAGAACGCCGTGGGCATCGTAAATGGGTGAATTGATGCGTCGTCCAGTGATGAGTTCGTCAATGCGGACAGATTTCAATTCAGCAACGGCATCGCTGGATGAAGTTGCTGATTCCGATTCGGTGGGCGTTGTGGCAACGGACATACGAGAACTCATTTCTGTAAGGCAGATCTCAGAGAATGTTTTTGCTGATGTTGTTTGAAAGGCTTAAAGACCGTCTTTGCAATAGATGATCAGACGCTGGTTGACAGGAAAAAGACGAGGCAAAATCCATCTGCCTTTTATGAAGGCTAGCATTGCGGGGATAATATGCGGGAAAACTATTGAGGGAATGATCACAAAAAGCAACATTGCCTCAACAGTGTCAGGACTAGCCCTCAGGCTTTAGAGAATTGATACAACCGTCAAAATTTGTATTTCTCGTCAGGGAGATGCCTGCATGGCCGCTGGTGGAGAGAAATTTTGAAAAAACGAATCATCCTGTTGAAATTCTGACACATAGTTGAATGAGTGAGGCTCCCCTCCCTGTCCATGTCCCTTACCCAAAAGAAAGCATATGTCATGTCTGGTACAGCGACTGCATCGTCGGCTTCGATGACTGCTGCGATTGTCAATCCGATTATTGCAGCCACAAAAGATACATTCTCCATGATGTTTGATAGTCAGGTTCAGCGCAAACAATTGGCGCTTAAGACAACAGACATTCATTTTCATGATCTTAATGCCGTCATCGGGCTCTCGGGCGATGCTTCAGGGTCGATCTGCATCAGCGTGGCCAATCAAACAGCATTTGAAGCAGTACGTCGAATACTTGATATGGAAGTCGATACGATTGATCGTATCGTGACCGATACCGTCGGTGAGATTGCCAACGTCATTGCCGGTTCTGCCAAGGACCGCATCCAGGAGCTCCATTTAGAGTTGGGGATTCCTAACGTGATTCGCGGACAGAATGTCCAAATTGATTTTCCATTGGCTGCCCAGCCAATGTATATGACCTTCGAAACTGATCTGGGAGATCTGATGATTGTCTTTGGATTCGTCAGTCACTAACGCCTTGAGTGCAGCTTTCCAACAGAAATTATTGTATCAACCAGGGAAACGAACAGATCACACGGTAAGGATATCGGAACCTCAACTTATTTTTTATTAGCGGGAACTCAGATATGAACGTATTAGTTGTTGATGATTCTGCCATGACGCGGATGGTTGCCAAGAAGACGCTGAACTCTTTGGGAATCAAGGATGTGCTGGAAGCCGAAGATGGCGTGCAGGCCTTGCAAGTCTTTAACGCCAATTCCGTCGATGTGGTGTTCACAGATTGGAACATGCCGAACATGAGTGGATTGGAATTGATCCAAAATATTCGTGCCATGAACACCTCGGTCCCGATCATCATGGTCACAACAGAAGGCTCAAAAACAAAAGTCGTCGAAGCAATACAAGCCGGAGTCAACGACTATCTGGTCAAACCGTTTACACCAGCGGCGCTCAAAGAGAAACTCTCGAAGTGGGTTTCAGTCGTGGGTGTCTAATTGCCCCTGTGACTTTGAAGCACGAAACACAAAACTCATCGCCGCTATAAAGTGGCGATGAGTTTTTTTATGGACAGCACTCAACAGACACGTTGGATTCGAGTGAATGATTGACTTGATAAAGAAAAACTTTTTGGGAATTTTCTTGTCGAAAGGGAGTCTGTTTGTTCGTCTAGAGAGGAATGCTCACAAACTCGATGTCAACAAATCACTTTTTCCAGAGGAGACGACCACATGTCAACGACTGCAACTCAATCCATGATTCAGCCTTATGTGTTTTTTGGTGGACGATGTGAAGAAGCCATTGAGTTTTATCAACAGGCACTCGGGGCCCAGTTGCAAACGATGATGCGGTTTGGAGAAAGTCCCGACCCAACACCCGAAGGCATGTTACCTGCCGGGTTTGAAGAGAAAATTATGCATTCTGCACTGCAGATCGGGCAATCGATCATCATGCTATCCGATGGGTGTGAAGAAGGGGGAACTCCAGCAGGATTCAGTCTCTCCATCACACTGCCGACCGAGCAGGAGGCACGAAAAGCATTCGAGGCATTGAGCGCAGGAGGTCAGGTGCGCATGCCAATGTGTCAGACGTTCTGGTCCCCCTGTTTCGGGATGGTGCAAGACCAGTTCGGAATCGACTGGATGGTGACGATCCCGTAATGAAGTGAGTTCACGAATTCCACCGCAGGAACGACAAACCATCTCTCCCTCAAGTCGGGATGCATGTTGGTTCGTTTGGAGGCGACGTCCGGTTATGTGTTCGCCAGGATGCCCCAGAGTGCTGCAGAAGCGGCAGTACCGCGGTGGAAGTCGGCGAGCGTGAAGTGTTCATTGGGAGAATGCAGACAGTCGGAGTTGAGTCCCCAGCCCAGGAGGAGGGTGTCGACTCCGAGAAGGTCTTTCAGAGTTTTCACAACCGGAATCGATCCCCCTTCACGGATAAGGACCGGTTCTTTACCGAAACCCTCTTTGATGGCGGCGCGGGCGGCGGCCATAAACGGACTGTGTCGATCGACCAGAGAAGCTTCGCATCCATGTTCGCTCTTGAAGTCCATGCGAACGGACACGGGGCATTGATGACGCAGATACGTTTCCAACGCGCGACCGACATCTTTATGGTCCTGACCTGGAACGAGTCGGCAGGTGATCTTGGCAAAGGCATAACTAGGGACAATCGTTTTCGGACCTTCGCCGATGTAGCCTGAGTATAAACCATTTATTTCGCAGGTCGGCCGGGCCCAGCGTCGTTCGTTGGTGGTATAGCCTGTTTCGCCGAAGCCGACTTTCACATTGAGGTCTTCGAAGTAGGCTTTCTCGTCGAACGGGAGAGCAGCGTAGGCCGCACGTTCGTCGTCGTCGAGGGGGACGATATGATCGTAGAATCCAGGGATCTGGACGATGCCGTTTTTATCATGCAGCGACGCGATGAGTTTAGCCAGAAAAACGGCTGGGTTGGCGATGGACCCACCATAGGCACCTGAATGGAGGTCGCGATTGGGACCGTGGATCGTCACTTCACAGGCATACAGACCGCGCAGACCATACGTGATCGCCGGCAGACCCGGTCCATATTGCGGGCAATCACTGATCACAGCAACGTCGCACGCGACCTTCTCTTTATTTGCTGCCAGAAAGTCGTCGAGGTTGTGACTGCCGACTTCTTCTTCGCCTTCAATGAGAAATTTGACATTGATAGGCAGTTTGCCTTCAGTTTTCATCCAGGCTTCGACGGATTGGACGTGAGTTAGAAATTGTCCTTTGTCGTCTGTCGCACCGCGAGCGTATATTTTGCCATCGCGGATCGTCGGTTCGAACGGGGGGGTGGTCCACTTCTCAAGTGGATCGGGAGGCTGGACATCGTAGTGACCGTAAACGAGAACAGTCGGTGCACCGGGAGCGCCAAGCCACTCGGCGTAGACGATCGGATGGCCTGGCGTGGGAATGATTTCAGAGTTCAGACCCAGTGACGTGAAGTGCTCCTTAAGCCATTGAGCACACTTGATCAAGTCGGGTTTGAACTTTGAGTCGGCGGAGACGGATGGAAATCGCAGAAGTGTCTTGAGATCTTCAACGAAGCGTTCCTGGTGGGTGTGCAGATAGTCGGTCAGGGCGTGGGACATGGGACGCTTTCGAATGGGGTTGGTCTTCGTTGACAGTCACACAGCGGAACTCAAATTCGATCGGTCATCTGTTCATCGATCATAATGAAAACTTTCAAACCTGTCACGAACAGCATCATCGAGGCAAGAAAAGACATCATCAAAAGCCATGGCGAGAATGTATAGCCGGGCAGGAGAGTGATGCGAAAAAGCTCCATGACACCGACCAGAGGATTGAGGGCGTAAAGGCTTTGATAGCTGGTGGGGATGGCGGCGTTTGTTTCATAGAGGATCGGAGAAATGAACAGCAGAATTTGCAGTAAGAAAGGGACGATATATTGCACATCGCGAAAGCGTGTGTTGAGAGCAGAGAGCCAAAGTGCAAAGCCGGTCGTCGTGAAGATCATCAGTCCGATCGTGACCGGCAACCAGAGCCAGGTCAAGCCGGGAGTGATCCCATACCAGAAAAGGATTCCGACCGTCACCAGAAACCCAATGGCAAAATCGAGTAGGCTGCTCAAAAGCATCGAGATCGGGATGACCAGCCGAGGAAAGTAGACTTTGGTAATGATGTGCTGATGATTGACCAGTGATTGAGTCGCGAATGTCAGGCTCGTAGAAAAGTAGAGCCACGCCAGCAGCGCACAGATCGAGGACGCCTGAAAAGGAACTCCCTGATTGGTTGGTTGAGCTCCCAGCGTTCTGAAGAGGAGACCAAAGATCAACAGGATCATGACTGGTTGAACTACAGCCCACAAAACACCAATCGCGGTTTGTCGGAAACGAACTTTCAGATGTCGCCAGGCGAAAATGGCGAGCAGTTCATGTGACTGGAAGACTTCAGCCAGCCAGGCAGACACAGGAGCGGGTTGGGAGTCGTAGAATTTCATTGGTTCTCGAAAACAGAATCTCGTAAAAAGGAATGAACGAGTGGTGAATCAGAGTCAATGGAGAAAAATACCATCCACGTCCGTTGGAAACTTGTTAGACAGATGACATTAGGCAGACGGCCGTGGGCTAAGGACGACTCTCGTTCTTCTCGAAAACAATCATGTGCTGGCGAGGAAGTTCGGGAATCGTTTTCAACCACGTGAGCTCAAACTCAGGAGCAGCCATTTCCTTTTTGACCTGCGCTTCTGACATTTTGTGGACACGTTTGATCGGGACTTCAGGATCTTCCATACGATATTCGACAAAGACGATCCGCCCACCCGGTTTCATGGATTTGGAAAGGGAGAGGATCATTTCGTAGGGGAAGTTAAATTCATGATAGACATCGACCATGATGGCCAGATCAAGAGTTTTCGCAGGGAGTTCGGGAGAATCTTCTTTGCCCAGGATAGGAACGACATTGTGAAGATCAAAGGTCTTCATTTTATCGATCAGCAGATCGAGCATTTCCTGCTGGATATCGACCGCGTAGACGGCACCTTCAGGTCCGATCTGATCGGCCATGAGTTTGGTAATGACGCCACTTCCCGCTCCAATGTCGGCGACTTACATGCCAGGTTTGAGTTCGAGAAGTTTGACCATGAGCGTGAGTCGTTCTTCCTCTTCGCGCTCGGGACGTTCCAGCCATGCGGCCCCCTGGTGTCCCATCACGATCGCGATTTCACGGCCCTGGTAGAATTTGCCAATACCGTTGGGATCATGACGCGTGCGCGTTTCATAGATCGGATCGGCAGCGGGCAGGGACGTAGTAAGCACCAGAAGGAATAACATCGACAGGCGAATCATGGGAGAGCCTTAATACGGTCAATGGTTTGTCGATTGGAATTGGTCGGTCGCGTGAACGCCGCGACAAACGATTATTGGAGATCGATCGGGAGTGTGTGTCCCATACGGTCGCGTTTCGTAGCCATATATTTTTCTCGATGAGCATTGTGAGGAGCGATCAAGGGAATCTGTTCGACAACTTTAAGATCGACCCATTGCTCGAAGGCATCCGTCTTTTTGGGGTTGTTGGTCAGGAGACGGATTTTTGAAAGACCGAGGTCTTTGAGAATTTGCAGGCCGATCATGTAATCTCGCAAGTCGGCTTTGAAACCGAGCTTGAGGTTGGCGTCGATGGTATCGAGACCCTGATCCTGAAGCTCGTAGGCTTTGAGTTTGGCAGTCAGCCCGATGCCGCGACCTTCCTGAGGAAGATAGACGATCGCACCCACCCCTTCACTGGCGATCATTTTGCAGGCATTATGAAGTTGTTCGCCACAGTCACAGCGAAGTGAACCGAGGATATCACCGGTGAAACAGGAGGAATGCATGCGAATGAGCGGAGCCTCCACGGTCGTGAGGTCTCCCCAGACAATCGCGAGTGGTTCCTGCTGTTCATGCTGGACTTTGTAACCGATGAATCGAGGTCTGCCATAATCTTTCGTCGCGATTTCAACGTCCACTTCTCGCTTAAGAAGTTGCTCGCGTTCACGTCGGTAACGGATGAGTTGAGCGATGGAGATCATCGGGATCTGATGTTGCACTGAGATCTGCTTGAGCTCATCAAAGGTCGCCATGCCGTGGCCGGTTTGTGAGAGGATTTCGATCAGGCAGCCGACAGGTTGCAGGCCTGCCAGACGGCAGAGATCGACATTGGCCTCGGTGTGTCCGGCACGCCGGAGGACTCCCCCCTCTTTGGCTAGTAGAGGCGAAATATGACCTGGCTTGACGAATTCTCCGTACGTTGATTGAGGAGACGCCAATGCGCGGATCGTGCGACAGCGATTTTCAGCCGACACTCCTGTACCAGCAGTCGCATGATCAATTTGAACCAGAAAGTTGGTTTGATGGGGAGTCGTGTTGATCGTCGGACCGGCTGCAGGAGAGAGTTGAAGACGAGTGGCTGTCTCCTCAGTCAGCGGGACACACAGCAATCCGCCGCCGTTGCGAAGCATGAAATTGACCTGATCAGGAGTCATTAATTCGGCGGCTGCAAAGAAATCCCCTTCGTTTTCGCGATCCTGATCATCAATCACGATCACGAGCCCCCCCTTTTTGATCTGCGAAATCGCGACTTCCACACGATCAAGGGCCGCTTCATTGAGTTGGGACTCGTGCATGACTGATATTTTCTTGTGACTGGATGCTTGAACGCCAGAGTTGATGTCTGCCAAAGCTGCCTGTGGAAAATCTCCAACCACGTTGCATTGGCTCCCGGTGTTTATCGCTGATTGAGTGCAATAATCATTGTTGCAGGCTCATGGAGAGGTTCGTCTTGCTAAAATCGCAGGGCTTGTGGCAAAATGTACAGATCGGTTTGGGCAGTGATCTTCCATATTTTAGCAGGCCAAACACAAATAGCGAGAGGTCAGAAAAACTCGCGGACGATCTGGCAATGGTCGACATTCTACAGTTAGTTTTGGAAGGCAGGTGGAAAAATGGAACACCTGTTTGAGTTGATCACGCTTTTTTGCCTTCGAAATTGAAATTTGTTTTCCTGCGGATTTCGCAATAAGCCAGACATCGATTAGGATGCATCTGTTGATGATTATGTCAAAGAGGCGTTGACTTTTGAGATGATTTCTCGATGTCAATGAGCCGAACAGTCACTTAGACAGATCGCAGGACCAGGTCGATCGAACTCAAAAGTTGACAAACTCCTTCGAAAGTCAACCATCATTAATTCAGATGGAAGAGTTTGAAAGATCAACTCTCAAATCTGTTGGACATCCTCGATTTATTCCAAAGGCAAAACCGGTGAGTGAGAATCTGGAACGTCGATTGTGGCAAGAACTCGAACAGATTGCATTGATTGATCCGCATTCGCATATCAATCCCCACGCCGCAGCGTCAAAAAATCTCGGCGACATTCTGGGTTACCACTATTACACTGAACTGGCCCACTCGGCTGGTTTTCCACGTGAACTCATTGAACAAGAGGGAATCACGCCGAAAGAAAAAGTTCGTCGACTTGTGCCCGAATTGAAAAAAATCAGAAACACTTATCAGTATCGCTGGTTGATGGAAATCTGCTGGGACTTTTTTGGCTTTGAATCGTCTGATCTGACGGAGTCGAATTGGGAAGCGTTGTATGATGCGTCAGAACAGCAGATGGCCAGCTCTGATTGGGAGCAAAAGGTTTTAACCCAATCCCGTTTGGAAGGTGTCTTTTTAACAAACGACTTCGACGATCCACTGACCGGATTTGACACGCAGTTTTACATCCCCTGTTTGAGAACCGATGATCTTGTCTTTCATCTGAGTTTGCACAAGACCCGTCAGCGGTTAGCCCAGGCCACCGGCGTTGAGGTGACTTCGTCGAATACTCTCCGACAGGCCTTGGGAAAACTGTTTGATCATTTTTGTGCCCATGGAGCCAAAGCCTGTGCCATTTCGTTGCCTCCGGATTTTGCTCCGGAACCGGTGACAGATGCCGACATTGCCCAGGTTGTGGAAAAAATGTTTGCCTCTTCCTCAGACTATGATCTCACCAACGAGCAGCGTCGTTTGGTTTCCAATTATGTCTTCTGGAAATTAACCGAGTTCTGCGCCGATCATGGACTCCCCTTTGACTTGATGATCGGAGTCAATCGAGGTGTGTATCAGGCAGGTGTCTATCAGGGACGAGATCTGTATGACCGCCGAACGTCGTTATTTCAATACAAGTCGCTGCTCAACGCGTTTCCGCAGGTGACGTTTCCCATCTCCGTTTTGGATCATACTGCCAATCCGGAACTGGTCAGTTATGCCTGGATCTTCCCGAACGTCGTGGTTAACGGGCATTGGTGGTATTCAAACCTGCCAGCATATATCCATGCCGATTGTCAGTCGCGCCTGCAGGGAGTGCCGATCAGTAAGCAGATCGGATACTACAGCGATATGTACAAACTGGAGTTTGCCCTGCCAAAATTCCGAATGTATCGCAAAGTGCTCTCGAAGATTCTGGCACAGGATTTTGTACAGGATCGTGGCTGGAGTGAAGAGCAGGCGCTCAGATTGGGACAAGAACTCTTACGTGGCAACGTCGAGAGAATTTTCAAGATCGGTTAACCGACCTCTTCTCTGATCCGTATCATTCCACAGAGATGTTTGTCCCCCGGATTAACGAATGGCTTTGGGTTCGGGGGGAGGAGGGAGCAGCTTTGGTTGAGCGTAGGGGGAGGTGGATGTCGTCGTTTTTGTCGTGGTCGAACGCGGCGTCGTGTTGGGATGGGATGGTTTGCTGTAAGTTGTGGGCTTCCAGTTGGTCGATGTGGTTTTTGAGTTGACCTGATGTGTCGGATCGGGGGGAACCATCAGTGCGCGATAATTTTTGGGAGGCGACGACTGTGACGTTTCGAAGCTGGCTGCATTGTGTTGAAATTGTTGGCTTTCATACGGCTGCGGAGTCGAAGGCCGCCATTGCGTCTGACTGTCGTCAGGCATGATCTGCCCATCGAGTTGTGCTCCCGGAGCGGGTTGTTCTGATTGAGGATCCTCGACAGGTTCGCTGGCTCGTTCTGGATTGGCCTGTTGTGTGGGAACAGGCGGAGCATATTCCTGGCCGTCGTATTCCGGATAGGATTCCATCAGAGGAAATTGTCCGTTGTCAAATACCTGTTCTTCGGCAAACTGGCCACCCATATGATGTTGGCATGTCGGGCAGGAAGAGTCATGAGACTGCCAGCCTTCGTTGATGATTTCGCCGTCGATCGTGTCACCTTGATAGATCTCGCCTTCGTAGACTTCCCCGTCGTAGATTTCCCCTTCGAATGACTCATCCAGATAGGAAGCCTGTGCAAATCGCGACTGACAATGGGGGCATCCCCGGGCTGCTTTTGCACGGCATTTGGTGCAATTGCAGGCTTGATCTTTTTTGCCGAAGCGGTTGCTCCAGGAGGTTTTCGCTTTTTGAACCCAAGTGGTCTTATGCGGAGTCTCGCGGATGCGTTCGACCTGATGGCAATGGGGACAAACATCGGTGGCGTAATTCTGAATACCAGCCGAATCGTGGGCCTGACAAGAACACACAGACGAACTGTGGTGTGACGGCTGGAAACTGGTCGGCGGTCCGAACGAGATCGGGTTGTAACCCGGTGGGGGCATCATCGGAGGCAGCGTGTTCATCGTTGAGGGTGAACAGCAGTAGTTTGTTGGACAAGGACTGTTTTGGCCGTAGAGGGTGGGGAGGTCGTTGACACAGGTTCCGTAACTTCCGCAACATGAGTCGTAACCAGGCCAATATCCTCCCGAGGGGCCACCACAATAGGTTCCACATGTATCAAAACAACAACAGCCAGTCAGCATTAATGTGATGGCAGGTAACAGTTTAAGGATGTGGATTGACATAGTGTGGCCTGTGAACGGGGCGCGCAATTAGGAAAGCTGTACCGGTTATTCGGATTTTATCGGCTTGTCAGCCCCCAAGAGATGAGCCCGCTTACGAGCGAATGAGGAAATTGAGGGAATGCATTCCCGAAGAAAGTTAATCACATCCCAAGCCATCGATTAGCTATCAAGGTAAAAGGCAAGAAAATTTTTGAATTCTTACGAATTTGCCAGTTGGATTGCGAACCTGATCATCGGGGATAGAGTCTTGAATATCGAAGAAACCAGGTGGCGGGCACAGGTTTCGTGGTTTTCCAGCCGATACATGCCTAAGATTTGATGAATTCAGTTGGAAAAGCTGCGAAATGACCTTGTCAAAAGTCACTGTGGCGGTATTTTTGTTAGCACCCTAACAGTCAGTAGTTCAGACCCCTGCTTTAATTCAGGCCGTTGTCTGGTTCAAACTGGAATTGAGTCAGGTCTTCATCGTTTTCCGTTGTCGCGGTGAAGGCTGTGGTTTTAGACAACAAAGAGAATGGCTTTTTTTCGCCTCACCAATTTCTGTTTTATTTTTAGAAGCTGCGTTTATCGCAGGAGGTTATTCCGATGGTCCAGGTCCAATACAACTCACAAGACCAAGTTCAAGTCGTCAACAACGCCGTCGTCGTTGTCACCGATATGGTCCGTTGTGTTGCCGCCGACTTTGGAAACCTCTGCGCGGCCACCCATCATCTGTTAAATGGCAAACAGATTAGTAAGTGGCTGGATCTATGTTTTGAAAGTCTACGTTTTGCAGAATTGAATTCTGCAGACCGCATGTGGCAGAAGCATCCGGCTTTAGTGATGCCTACCAGAACGTGCACAACTTCCACGACGCCGACGTCGTTCCTGCCGGGTTATCCACCCGTCCTGGGAACACTCTCGGGTTATCGCGTGGACCGTCCGTCGACAGAACGGAGCGGTTGTTGTGAACGGCACATACTGCCATGCGGGAGCGGTTCGAACTCTGAAAGTGAATCCCGGGGACATCTGTCTCCATTGAGCTGATCATTCAGCCAAATTCCTTTCAGACGACTTCGAATCGGCACATTCCCCGGAATCGTGTTCGTGGTTGACGTTTTGGACTTTCAATTTCTTCGCTCAGATGTCTGTTGCCGACTGGTCGCTGTTGACACAGACCACGTACGGCCCAGAGCCTATCTGAGAATCGATCAGATCATAGACAGGATGGCTTATATGGACTCGGAACGCATTCGCATTCTCGTTTTGTTGGCTCAGGAAGGTGATCGGGAAGCTTTTGGCCGACTGGTCGCAGAGTTTGAATCAAGCATCATCGCGACCGTCATGAAGCGCCTGAAAAACCGGACAGAATCACTGGACGTTACTCAGGAAGTCTTCTTAAGAGCGATGAGAAAGTTGCATCAACTGCGTGAACCAGAACGCTTTGTGGGTTGGTTGCATCGCATCGCGGTGCGATTGTCGATCAACAAACTGGTCCGCAAGCGATTGGAACTTTCTGACGACGCAGATTCCACGACCCGCAAAGAGTCGGGAGATCGACGACCGATCGAACATTTGATCAGTCATGAGCGAGCCGACCAATTGCGCGACGGTATGAAGCGTTTGAAAAAACTTGATCGTGAAACACTGACCGCATTTTACTTTGAAGGTCAGTCACTGGCTCAAATGGCTGAGCAGTTTGATAGCCCCATTGGGACCATCAAACGACGTTTGCACACCGCTCGAAATCGATTGCGAGACGAGTTGAGTGAATTGCAAACGGCATGAAGCAGAATGATCAAACTTTGAGACATCGCGACGGGAGTGATCCTGTCGCGATGTTTTTTGTTACTGGTCTGGCATCATCAAAGCGATTTTGGGACGGTTTCAATTATTTTTGGAAAGCGGTTTGGGA
>JBGSVC010000468.1:0-5085 GCA_041753175.1 Planctomycetaceae bacterium | reverse complement strand
ATCAGCCTGATGACTCTTCTGTCCGCCTCCCAAATCTCTGAACAGCTCACTTGGCTGATTGCTGATTTACCATTGGCAAGTTATTTTCTGGCGACGATGGTCGCCTTGAATTATGGCCAGAATTCTGCGTTGACGCCCTCTTCACAGGATCAATGGCGCTGGCTGACAATCTGCGGCTTGATGGCCAGCAGCGCCGCCTGGATGAAAAATGAAGGGCTCGTCTTTTTAGCGATCATCTCTCTGGTCATTGTCGTGACGTCGCTGAGAACGACATCCCTGCGTTCTATAGGATTTCCAAGACTGAAAGCCTACATCATGGGTGTCGTTCCGATCACACTGACGCTTCTGCTCTTCAAAACGTTCCTGGCTCCCCGCAGTGATCTCCTCTCCCAGCAGGAATCTCTCTTTACATTAATTACAGACTTTCACCGCTACGAAGTGATTGCCTATATGTTGTCTTTTGCAGTTATGAACTATTTTCTCCCCGCATGTGTGACACTGTGTTTGTCTGCTTTCGTTATCACCACGAAGAACTTGAGGTGGAATTGGGAACTGCTAATTTCTAACTCACTTATCCTGTTCATGGTGTCGATGGCGTATCTTCTGGCTTACCTGACCACACCACATGACATCATCTGGCACGTCTCCACATCGCTCCACAGACTCTTGTTACAGTTGTGGCCTCTAGCTGTCTGGATCATTTTGACGTCGAGACAACCTTCACAGAATAGCTCCCCGGTTCCGGCTGAAATTCCAGTCCCCGGTCATTGACGCCGAAGACCAATTGGCTTCCTGCTGGTAACTGAATCGTTTTAGAGTCACCGATCGCAAATCGGCTTAGAAACGGATTGTCTCCAGACTGGCCCTGTTGATAAACGGTAGCGATCAACGCCCCCGCTGGAAACCCGTCGATATAACGTGCCGTAATTCCGGTAGGGGAAATCGCGACATCATGCCCTTCAAAACGAACATGAATCTGACCTTGCACTACAACACTCACATCGACCTCCCCATGAGCATCGACATTGGCGAAATAATAGCGACCGGTCGCTGTGGGGATCATGGATGGCGTTTCCAGACGTTCAATGGGTTCAAATAAATGGCCACGGGCGACACTTTCCCAGTTTAGTCGCGACAAACACAATCGCCACTCTAATTCAAGTTCGGGACGTTCATTCAGCAGACGCTCGACATGCACAGGAATCCGCGACCAATCATCCAGTCGGTACATCTGTTGATAAGCTACCTGAGTAAAGGGATGTGATTTCAAGAACTGACACATTGCCCAGGCCAGCGCATACCCACCTCGTCGATCACCAAAATCTTGGTCACGATACCCAATTAATTCGCGTATCGATGGGAGGTTGCCCTCGTGACTCAAGCGTTCAATGCGCTCATAATGTGCCCAGCCGGGAAATCGATCTCTTACGGCAGGTACAACTCCGAAGCGCGTTTCTCCTGTTGTTGAGTCAAAATCATGCGTCGCCCACAACTCCGCTGACCCCTCATGCCACCACAGTGTCCCACTTGACTGGCTGTCTGATTGCTCCATCATTCTCCGGTGGATGGCTTCGTGGACAAAGAGGTGACGCAAATAATACTCGCTTTCCTGTTGACGCAACCACACCCGATTCCCCAACTGCAGACCATGCAAGAGTCCGATCTTCTCTCCAGGCATCAATCCGACGTGCTCAAATCGTATCGGAGAATCAATCACAAACGCGAACCAGTCATTCTGAATGGGGGTCTGCAATGAATCAGTCTCACGGAACTCTGTATTCCAGGTCAGGTCGAGCTGTCTGGAGATTTCCAGCAGCATATTGCAATCGCTTACTGGAAGATCACTGATGAGCGTCAAACCTCCTTCTTGAAATTCTTTGAGGCCTGCAGCCTGGAGAATCTCACTTGCAGGCATTTGAACGTCAACATTCTGAGATCGCATTTCCAATTGCTTGTCTTCGGAGAGTGTTGAAATCTCGCTGTTAGCAGTAGAAACGTCTTCAGACACAGGGGTCGTTTCCAGGTGAGGTTGCGAAGGTTGCAAATCCGCATTCCCCGATCTTTCAGCGCGATCAGTTCCAGGCAAGGTGCGTTCGTTATCTCGATCGCATCCCACAATCAGCACACCCGTCCCGATCAGAATCACACATTTCCACACACCTCGAGCAACAAGACTGTTCAGTACACTTTTGAAATTGAATACAGGCATTTTTCGTCCAGAATTACGTCTCACCGGGAAAATCGAGTTTCTCTTTGAAATTTACCGACCATGATTGACGATGAATAGTCCATCGCTATAATGCGATTTCCCTTCGGGAGAAGGGGCCGTAGCTCAATTGGTTAGAGCGCAGCCCTGTCACGGCTGAGGTTGCGGGTTCGAGCCCCGTCGGCCTCGCTTTTTAAAGCGATGACCTCGTGTTCTGATATTTTTATCAGGCACGGGGTTTTTTTACGTCCCCAACTTTCGCCGGGAAGCGTTTCTATACATATTCCTACCTGACGGCGTCGCATTGATCAGTTGCCTCTCCCAAACTGAACTCCTTACATCCCGTCATGTCAGTAAAATCATCCCAATTGTCGATGTTTTATCGATTTTCCGCAAAAGGGAGTTGTTTCTCCAGAATCGGTGGCGTTTTAATGCACTGATATCGCAGAACTGATACATTTCAAGCAGCATGTATTTCATAAACAGATGTCACAAAAGTACTTAAATTTTCATATCTGCATCATTCTCACGACAGTGTTTCTCATCTTCTCATGAATTTTTGTGAGATAAAGTCTTGCGAATCAATTTTTCTTGTTATCATCATTCTAAGCACCTCACGTAAGCGCAAGCGGGCTTAATTTTGAGTCATCGAAGAGGAGAATTTTTTCTGTGGAACAAAAGACGGTTCTCAAAAACTCACCAGTGAACTCTCCGGTTCACACTCAAAACTCCAAGATCAAAGACGATCTCCTGAATCCAATAAACCCTGTTGTCATTGTCGGCAAGTGGGTTGGACAGTGGGATAGCGGACGCACGCGCGGCAGCGGAAAGCTCTACGCGAAAATCTCGCGAGTCGACGATCAGAACTACCGTGCCGTGTTTACGCGTTACAGCATGTTCTTTTATCCTGTACGCTATCGGGTGACTCTCCGCGTCGATGAAGAAAAGGCAGACCACGTTGCTCTGTCCTGCACGCGCAGTAATGGTCTGTTTGGCGGCAAAGTTCATATCCAGGCAACCGCCACTCCGGGAAACTTCGTTGCAAGATTTTCCACAAGCAGCGATGTCGGGCAGTTTACACTCAAACGAAGCTGATTATAGTCATTCCGTGTTTGTAAGCAGTGAATCATTGACATCGGGAAGAGTTCCCTTGCGCTCAGGGTGTGTGGGTTATTGACTTCGTCGACTTGATTTGGCAACGAAGTTGTTCCATCATGATTTGAGCCTGCATTGGCAGGCCTCTTTGTACCACGCTGGAATCCACGCCATCTAATCATAGGAGATCTCGCATGTCCTGTTGGAAAACAATCTTGCTCACTACCATGACAATTCTCGGAGTGAATATTTCGACGGCGATCTCTCAAACCCCTGATACTCACTTCAACTTGAAACTCAAAATTGGGGATCAAGCTCCTGCATGGACAGATTTGCCAGGCACCGATGATGCCTTGCATTCCCTCTCGGATCTCAAAGACAAGCCGATCGTTGTCGTCTGCTTTACTTGTCGGACCTGCCCGACAGCCAACGATTATGAAACTCGCATCAACGACTTCGCCCAAAAATACAACACCACAGACAGCAAGGTGGCACTCGCCGTGATCTGCGTCAACCCGAAACCCGATGATCAACTCCAAGCCCTGACCAAACACATTGAAGACAAAGGTTATGAATTCGATTACCTGTATGACAAATCCCAAAAAATCGCGGTCGATTTTGGTGCACTTTATACGCCAGAATTTTATGTTCTCAATCAACAACGTCAGGTCGTTTATATGGGCGCATTCGACGACGCCACCGATGCATCAAAAGTAACTCGAAACTATGTCGAAGAAGCCATCACCGCCACACTCGAAGGTCACACTCCTTCAACACCAATCGTAGTCGCCCGTGGGTGTCTGGTGAAATACAACCGCTCTCGCGAACGAAACTAATTCGAACTTTGTTGACAACATTCCATAAATGAGAATGAAGCGCACATGCACCTGTACTTGCGACGATTCTGCTTGAGCATGGTACTCACCCTCTTCTCACAAGCCTACCTGTTAGCAGAGTCGTTGCCGAATGTCGTCATCATTTTCGCCGATGATCTTGGCTATGCTGATATTGGTGCCTTCGGGGCCAAAGGGTATCAAACCCCTCACCTCGATCGATTAGCCGCTGAGGGTCGAAAATTTACAAATTTCTACGTCTCCCAGGCAGTTTGCAGTGCCTCTCGGTCATCCCTTCTCACAGGTTGCTACAACGTCCGCATCAGCATCCTCGGAGCTCTTGGACCCTCCTCAAATCAAGGCATCCATCAGAACGAAATGACGATCGCAGAACTGCTCAAACAAAAAAACTATGCGACAGCCATCTTTGGGAAATGGCACCTCGGACATCATCATCAGTTTCTTCCTCGACAACATGGCTTCGACGAATATTACGGACTTCCCTACTCCAATGATATGTGGCCTCATCACCC
This sequence comes from Planctomycetaceae bacterium, assembly GCA_041753175.1. Taxonomy (GTDB): domain Bacteria; phylum Planctomycetota; class Planctomycetia; order Planctomycetales; family Planctomycetaceae; genus SXPC01. The sequence goes on along the minus strand of JBGSVC010000468.1, from coordinate 418 downwards.
AGAAAAAATGAAGTTTCCGCCACTCCCGATGTACTTCAATAACGAAATAATTGACGAAGATGTCGACGCAATAGATCAGACACGTTTAACGTCGGCGTATACGACACATGCACTCGACTTTATCGATCGACACCACCATGCTCCCTTCTTCGTCTATCTTGCCCACAGCATGCCTCACGTCCCTTTGTTTGTCTCGGAATCATTTCAAGGCAAATCTCAAGCGGGCCTTTTTGGTGATGTCATTTCGGAAATCGACTGGTCCGTCGGTCAGGTGATGGCCAAACTCAAAGAACATAACCTCGAAGAAAACACGCTGGTCATCTTCACCTCAGACAACGGCCCCTGGCTCTCCTACGGCAACCATGCCGGATCAGCATTCCCGTTGCGTGAGGGAAAAGGAACCGCTTGGGAAGGAGGA
>JBGSVC010000467.1:0-18616 GCA_041753175.1 Planctomycetaceae bacterium | reverse complement strand
GCTGAAAAGCGAACAATGTCAGCGACGATCCGCTTGACGAGCGGAAGCATGGCGTTGGCTTGTTCTAAAGTAAAATGACGGGTCGCAATATTCGATGAGACAGAGTTCATAGCAGTCGCTCCACAATGTTTTCTCTGCGGCGCTCCAAAATTATATCGTCTTGAACACTGAGCTGCAGTCAGTTGGAATTAGGAAAAATCATTTTCCTAAAGAAAAAAAGGCTCCAAATCAATCGATTCAAAAAAGGACTTGCTCAACAAAAACCGTGATCAGGAGGTCAATTTCAACAGGACAAATTGGATGTTGTGTGATGTTGAAGATTCCCGTCAAAATTCTTGCCTCTTGTTATTTATTACGTCTACCAGACGGCTGGCGATGGGAAGTTGCCACGTCTTATTAAAAAGACGTAAAAAAAGCCAGAGCGGTTCGTTAAAAACCGTCCTGGCGGGCTCGATTTTGCAGGAATGCGGAGACTACCACCCATCAAGCAGCAGCAATGTAACCATTTGACTTCAAAAAGTTGATCACTTCGACAGCCAATTCTTCGATCCCTTTGGTGTTTGAGTCAAGAACAAGCTCTGGTTTTTCGGGGGCTTCGTAAGGATCGCTGATCCCGGTGAAGTTTTTGATTTCGCCAGCTCTCGCCTTTTTGTAAAGACCTTTGGGATCGCGCTGTTCACAGGTTTCCACGCTGGCATCGACCAGAACTTCGACGAATTCCCCGGCGGGCAGCAAGGCCCGACAAGCATCGCGGTCGGCTTTGTAAGGGGAGATAAACGCCGTCAACACGAAGACGCCGGCTTCTGAAAACAATTTGGCAACTTCGCCGATACGACGAATGTTTTCTGCGCGATCTTCCGCTGAGAATCCCAGGTTTTTGTTGAGTCCCATGCGGATGTTATCGCCATCGAGAATATAAGAATGAATACCCATCTTGTTGAGTTTGGCATCGACTGCATTGGCGATCGTGCTCTTGCCACAGGCGCTCAGTCCGGTAAACCAGAGCACTGCGCTTTTGTGGCCCATCAATTTTTGACGTTCTTCTTTCGAAACTTTGTGGTCATGCCAAGTGACGTTGGTTGCTTTCTGCTCTGCCATGGAAAAATCTCAGCCTCTCGAAATGTTGTTCAAAGACTTCTAAAATGCCTTGTAAATACAAACTGCGAACACGATTTTTGAATCTTGTTCCCCAGAATCTGTCGTTACGCATCCTAGTGAGTCCTCTGATACGTGGAAAGGCAAGGGTGAAATTTTTTTGGAAAACCTTGCCTCTCAGTCTGTTGTCGAAGTATGCGTTTGACCCTGAATGGTTGCGCACACGCGACGACGTCCGCCATGGTTGCGATGTTCACACAAATAAATCCCCTGCCATGTTCCCAAGACCAGACGTCCCTGTTGGATGGGCACAGTCACGCTGCAGCCGATGAGGGCCGCTTTGATATGGGCCGGCATATCGTCGGGCCCTTCCATCGTATGCACATACGGGAAAGTTTCCGGCACTATTGCATTCAAGCTCGATTCCAGATCTTTGGGCACATCTGGATCTGCGTTCTCATTAATCGATAAAGAAGCAGAGGTGTGCAGAAGAAATAAATGCAGCAATCCGATGTCAACTCTTTTCAGCTCAGGCAGTGCAGTCAGGATTTCCCCGGTGACTAAATGAAATCCTCGTGGCTTCGCGGAGAGTTCAATAAATTGCTGATGCCACATCGTCGTGCCCTTGTGTCGTGCCTTTGTGTCGTGCCCATGCCTGGGAAAGTGTCTCGCAGCCGATTAACGACCGACCTGCCCACGCCAGCGCAGATAATGATCGGCGATCACGATGGCGACCATCGCTTCGGCCATCGGCACAAACCGTGGCAATAAGCAGGGATCATGACGGCCTTTGGTCGTGATCTCAGTTGGCTGTCCCTGATTGTTGACAGTCTGTTGTGGCTGAGGCAGGGAACTCGTCGGTTTGACGGCAGCCCTTAACAGAATTGGCATCCCGCTACTGATCCCCCCGAGCATGCCGCCGTGACGATTGGTTTGGGTCGCGATTCCAGTCGAAAATGGCTCCGCAGGTTTTTTCTCGGACGGCACAAACAGATCGTTGTGTTCTTTTCCGGTCATTGTAACGCAGCCGAATCCGATTCCATATTCCACACCCAGAACGGCTGGCAAACTGAATAAAGCTTTGGCCAGATCTGCCTTTAACTTATCGAACACCGGTTCGCCCAGCCCTGCGGGGATTCCCGTAGCGATGATCTCCGCGGCACCGCCGATGGAATTGCAGTCTTTGCGAAGTTCATCGATCAACGCAATCATTTGATCGGCAGCCGCTTCGTCAGGACAGCGGACGATGTTGGGTTCCCCGTTGGAGCGCGTCTCGATTTGTGAGAGGGTCAGCAATTCAGGATGGGCAATCTCTGCTTTGATCGTGCCGACTTGAGTGACATATCCCAGAACCCGACCCCCAAATGCCTCGGCGATCAGTTTTTTGGCGACCACACCTGCGGCTACACGAGCGGTTGTTTCTCGGGCACTTGAGCGACCTCCCCCTCTGTAATCGCGAAATCCATATTTTGTGTCGAAGGTAAAATCGGCATGCCCTGGACGGTAGAGATCTTTGATTTCCGAGTAGTCTTTACTGCGCTGATCTTGATTTCGAATCAGAATGGCGATTGAAGTTCCCGTGGTGCGCCCCTCGAAGACGCCTGAAAGAATTTCTGCAGTGTCGTCTTCTTTGCGCTGTGTGGTGATTTTGCTTTGACCGGGCTTTCGGCGATCCAGGTCGACTTGGAGATCTTCGACGTTCAACTCGATCCCAGGGGGAACGCCATCGATAATCACGACATTCCCTGGCCCATGGCTTTCACCTGCCGTAGTGATTCGAAATGCCTGTCCAAAGGAGTTTCCAGCCATGACGTCTAGTTTTCATTTCCTGCAATAGTTACTCCGTGGAAGACTCAATTGCTTCTCATCGGGAGGCATGATCGACAGATACCAAGCCTCATCATAACCAGCCACTCAAATACAGAGAAATCCCAGGACACAGTCGCATTGATTTTTTTTGTTAATCCCAGAGGGTAAGTTCCTGTTTTGATGGTAGAACGACGACAAATTGGATAAATTGTTGTTTCAACGACTATTGCGGATTGGAAACTGAAAACGCTCCGTCCTAGAATTTGTCCGAACCTAATCTTTCACGGCATCGCCGATGTTTTTCGGTCAAAACTGTTTTGAACAAGGATTGCCCAGTGGCCACCACGACACTCACGCCCGCCCTGCAAACCGCCCACGATCAGGCACGAGAAAAACTGGACGCTCAAACGCGAGAAATCGTCCAACTCCATTTTCATCCGGAACACGGTGCCCCCTTCTGGTTGGAAAAAGCTAAGACGTATGATTTTGATCCCTTAAAAGAGGTCAACTGCTTTGACGACCTCAAAAAGTTTCCCCTCTTTGAAGACGATTGGCTGCGTGGAGGCCCTGTCCGTCGTTTTCTCCCCAAAAAATGGTGGGATAAGCCAACCTATGTCTTTGAGACCGGCGGCACGACAGGGATTCCTAAAAGCCGTTGTGTCGTCGACGATTTTCGAATCGACTACGAAATGTTCAGTGAAACATTGCCCGACGAGAGTTTTCCCAAAGGGAGTAACTGGCTGATGCTCGGCCCCTCCGGACCGCGTCGCCTGCGATTGGCGGTCGAACACCTCTGTCAGTTCCGTGGCGGAATTTGTTTCTGTGTCGACCTTGACCCCCGCTGGGTTGTCAAACTTCTCAAAGCCGGCAAAGTTGATGAAGCCAAAGCCTACAGTGCCCACGTCATTGATCAGGCGATGACCATCCTCTCAGCCGGCCACGAGATTAAAGGGATGTTCACGACACCAAAACTCCTCGAAGCTCTCGCCCTGCGTTTAATGGACAATGGCAGCAGCATTGAAGAAGCCGGGATTACGGGCATCTTCTGTGGAGGGACAGAATTCACCCAGCAATGGTATCGCTTCGCCCGTGAAGAACTCCTGGGAGAAAACGTCTATATCACGCCGACTTATGGCAATACTCTCATGGGATTGGCCTGTGGCAAACCCTTTGACCCGGCTGACAATTTCAAAATCACCTATTACGCGCCCGAACCTCGCGCGGTTGTCGAAGTCGTTAATTTTGATGACCACACACAAATCGTCGACTACAACGCCACTGGACGAGTCAAGCTTTACACGTTGACTCACGAACTCTTTATCCCCGGCTTCCTCGAACGCGACGAAGGCGAACGCGAAATGCCCTGCGAAAAATACCCCTGGGATGGTGTCAGCAGTGTCCGCCCATACCACATCTTCGCCAAAACAACGACCGTCGGGGTGTACTAGTTCCGTGCAAAACTACCGAGACCTTGACGTCTGGCACGAGTCGATGTCTATAACCGAAGAAGTTGATGTGATCACGGCTTCGCTACATCGCGAAGAACGATTTTCTTGCGGATCTCTCATGGAACTCGAAACGTCACTCGTCTGAAACTGATTGAGCGTCAATCAATCTTCAATTCCTGAAAACTCTCCCAAACGTTGGTTAAATACTGACGAAGCCTGTTCAATCACAGCGTAAGAAATAATTCATCGCCACATTCTGGCTCATTCCGATTTACTGATTACGAGGTATCCATGCTCGAACTTCCTGTTATGCGTTGGGGAAAACCCTACGAATCAATGGAAAAAGTCCCCATTACCCACTTTGAAACCGGTGAAATACTCGCCCATGTCCATCAGGCCAATGGCGGACTGGTCAAAATGGATATGCGCAAAGCTCAGCGCGCCCGAGATGTTCTCCGCGAAATTCCGATTCGTGATCTCATCAGCATGTGTGCAAAAGCCGGTGAGCTGTATATGAACGGCACTCTGGCTGTGGGCGACAGTCAACAAACGCCCGACGATTTCTGTCGACTGCAATCCGCCAGTACCGGACTGCCGGAAGCGATGTGCAAAGGTAACATGCACAAACTGGCCTTCGTCCTGAAAAATATGGAGCAGATTCTCGATGCTCTCACTCGCGGCTTGCCTTTGGAAATCCTTCAAAAAGGCTATGGTGAAGAAGGTCGCGGCGTCCTCGTGAGCTATCAGGCGACGTCACCTGTGTTTGGACTTGTACTCCCTTCAAACTCGCCCGGCGTGCATACCCTGTGGCTACCTGCGATTCCCATGCAGATCGGACTTGTCTTGAAGCCAGGCTCGGGCGACCCGTGGACCCCCTACCGTATGGCTGCTGCCTATGCCGCTGCCGGAGTTCCCATCGAAGCGATCAGTCTGTATCCCGGTCCGCATGAAGTCGGCTCTGCGGTCACAGAGTTTTGCCCCCGCGTGATGATCTTCGGCGGACAAGCAACTGTCGATCGCTATGCTGGCAATCCAGGCGTTCAGGTCCATGGACCCGGGTTCAGCAAAATTCTGATCGGCGACGACGTTGTCGATCAATGGGAAAACTATCTCGACCTCATGGTCGATTCCATCTTCGCCAACAGTGGCCGAGGATGCATCAATTGTTCAGGGATCTGGGCCTCACGCCACACCGAGGCCATCGCCGACGCCATTGCGAAACGCCTTGGCGGAATTCAACCAAAACCGATGAGCGATCCCTCAGCTCAACTGGCAGCCTTCATCACCCCCGGAGTCGCCGAGGCGACACATAACCAGATTGAAGAAAAACTCAAAGAACCTTCCGTGACCGAAGTAACGGCGAAGTATCGTGAAGGTAGCCGCTGGATTCCAGGAGAAGGCCACGATTTCCTCCTCCCTGCCATCGTCCATTGCACTGATCCGAAAGCAACTCTGGCCAACACAGAGTATATGTTCCCAATGGCGGCGGTCGTCAAATGCCCACAAGCCGACATGATCAAGTCCATCGGCTACACCCTCGTTGGGACCGCCATCACCGAAGATCCAAAATGGTCGGCTCAACTTATAGATGCCACCAACATTGATCGACTGAATATCGGAGCTGTCAAAACCGTCCAAATGAACTGGCTCCAACCTCATGAGGGCAACATCATTGACTTCCTGTATCGCAGTCGGGCCTATCAGAATTCACCACCCCCGGCGGTTTCATGATCGAAACCTCTTAACAACCGAATGATCGCTTGCCAATCGCTTTCTTTGGGGAACGATTGGCAATTTCTTTGTTGTTTGCTATAAGCGTAGACAGCTCAAATCCTTGGCCGGATGGCGAAATAGGCAGACGCACAGGACTTAAAATCCTGGGACCGTAACAGGTCGTGCGGGTTCGATTCCCGCTCCGGCTATTTTGATGTGTGAGGGAGATTTCGGTCGTGCGATTCGACAGAATGATTCAGACGATTTCGATCGTTTCATGAATCCGCCTCGGGGTTGGCTTGTTCGTCGTCCCCTCTCTGGAATCGAAACGAAAAACCACAGTCCGATGATATCCCTCGATGCCTATAGGGGGGGCTGAGAATTCGAGACCGATGATGCCATCGGGAGAGTCAAGTTTTCTCCCCGACTATTGAGGATGACGATGGTGTGATCAACCAGAGGTTAGATTTGCAACATTTCGCAAACGGTGATTGAGGTATTTGGAACCGACGGCTGTGCACAATACGCCGGAACATGGTCAATTTGAGATTTTGGAATTTCTTGTTCGAATAGTTCCTCTGGTTTCATGGAGGTTCACTTTTCACCAATTGAGACTTAGTTTTGTTCCCCGTACTTGGCCAGAATCTCCGTGGCCAATTGCAATTCCTCGTCGCTGATCACGATGACATCCTGGCTGGTCATGAATCTCTCTATGTCAAGCGCGGTCGGGTATGGCTTGCGGTCGTATTCGACTTCAAGCTTTTCGAGTTCTAACAGGACCGATTCTCCACCGTCTCTGAGTTGTGTCATCCTGACTTGTCGATCTGTGGAGAAGTTGCATCCAGTGATACCGATCACTTTGTCAAAGACTTGCAAGTTGTATGGCGCGGCGACAGCAAGCACATGACGTAGCATTGGCCACCAATCAGCTTCTGGACTTTCGAGGTAACATTCGAAGCCGGCGTCGTTCATGCTGTAGATGAATCCAAAAGCTGCGAGGAATGCTTTTTCAACATCTGTTAAGCTCAGATCCAGGGTCTGTTTTCCAATCGCAATGAAGTTGAATTGGTTGCATGATTCATCAGGATTATCGCCATTCTGATTGACCGAACGTACGATCTGACGTGTACTGCGACCATGATTGGACGCAATCTTGCTAATGTTGGCTGCACAAGCTCGGAGAACGGCAGGAGGGAAATTCTTCATGGTCTGGATATTGCAGCCTGATGAGGAGATCCAAAGAACATACAAATTCAGACTTGTCTACGATAGCTGGTCGCATAGAAGGCTTTGGCGACGTTGTTCGATGAATGCTGGCTTGCACTTCTCACCACCAAATCACCAGATCAGCAACATTTGCATTCTATCGCATTGAAAGCGACTTTAAGTTCGCGTCGCGTTATGGGCTTCAGATTCTGAAAAATACTGTACTAACAACCAGAACGCAGTACCGGAAAGCAAGACAGGGGGTATCACTCCTAGACCAAAATAGAAAATGCAAAGCGGGAGTGCATTCCAATTCTCGCCGACCATGACGACTGCGCAAACGCCCGTGAAAAAAGCAGCCCAGCAGAATGCTGCACCGTGAATTGAGTATCCATTGAGTACCTGATTGCGTCGAAGATAAAATGCGATCGGCATTCCGACCACACCGGCAACAAGATAAGAAGTGACGATGCCGATCGTGAGAGCAAATAACGGGAGAAGAAGAATTCTGGCTGGGTTCAACTCGAAGCCAACAAGATGTGCAAGCAAGCTGACAATTAATAAAATTGCGACAAAAGCAAATGGAGCGACAGCAGGTGCCCAGAAATATGCTCTCCATAATGCTCGGTTGGAGGGCGTCTTATAGATTTTCGATGAGATGGGCAACATGGCAGAGGAGTGAATCAAGGGCTCATTATTCATACTTAACGTTCTCTCTCTTCCCCATAAATTACAGAGGATTTAATTTCTGCAATCCCAATCAGAAAAGCAACAGTCCCTCAGTTAAGTATGTGTGTCTCAACATGGAAGGTCAAGCAGGGAAAATGAGTTGGGATCGAGGGGCGATTTGCACGCCGGCAAGTAAAGATGCAGCTCAATGTGTCATCTGCGATCAAGTTGACAATTGACTCAAAATTTGTGGACCAATGATTCAAGGCTGCGCACTCTTTAAATGCCGCGCAACTTTTTTGCTTTAAGTGAAAGAAGTGTGTTTACAGAATCGTTAAACACTTCTTAAGTGGTACTCATTTAGTTGCGAGGGATTTGCATTTGTCCAATCGTGATCACAGCCGTGAAAAGGACTGAAGGCGAGAGTGAGTTCAGTGTCAGCGTCGTTGAGTGAAGTTGACGAACACGTACAAGACGGGCTTTGTTGTACACTGGGCTAACTAGATCGCTTGCTGAGGAGTGCTCGCTTACGATTAGATGGCTAATAATCTGGAGTGAGATACTGCATTTGAAACTATATGAGTCAATATTCTCTATTAGAAAGTCTCAAAAGTAACGCATCTAGCAGTGAATTCGCCAGTCAATAACTAGCAATGATGAATCTGTCTTTTCAACAGTTTTCGCAGGGATAAATGTGCTAAATGCCTTGTAACAGGCGACATGCGGCAGATTGTCGCGAAGAGCGATTATACGCTTGATGTTTTTTGTAATATGACGAATATAGCTTAGTCATTGATTCATAGAGGTCTAAAAACAATTTGTACTGTCAAAAATAAATATAATCAGGATGTTGTTATCTGAAAACTAGGTGTGAGTCAGGCGTAGATGTCTATTGTGTGATCTTCGTAAGCCGTCATCGCCGATTGCGATCACCTCGATCAATCCAGACACGCCGTGATTTCTGTTCGACGGGTTGTCGCAAGATAAATTGTGATCATGAAAGAGAGTTCCATGTCTGTTGAAATGTTAACGTCTCGGGCGCCGTCTCCTGCACCTCAACACGTCACGAGTGCAGAAGGATTGGAGAGCTTTCAATACGATGATCAGATCGTCCGGGCATTCTCGACGGCGACCCTTGTGTGGGGACTGGTGGCGACCTTGGTGGGGCTGTTTGTTGCGTTGGAACTCGTCTTGCCGTGGCTCAATTTCGGATTAGGATTTTTGACTTTCAGTCGGCTTCGTCCGCTGCATACCAACGCCGCGATTTTTGCATTTGCGGGCAACGCTATTTTTGCAGCCATTTACTATTCGACTCAACGACTGTGCAAAGCGCGCATGTGGAGTGATACTCTGAGCTGGCTGCATTTCTGGGGGTGGCAATTGATTATTGTCGCGGCAGCGGTGACGCTCCCTTTTGGAATTACACAGAGTAAAGAATATGCGGAACTGGAATGACCGATCGATATTGGTATTGCGCTGGTGTGGGCAGGCTTTTTTGGGGTCAACTTTTTCATGACGTTGGCGACCCGTCGCGAACGCCATCTGTATGTCGCGCTGTGGTTTTATATCGCCACAATTATTACGGTGGTGGTTCTGCATATTTTTAACAACCTCGTTGTGCCGGTGGGCTTCTTGAAAAGCTACCCGATTTACGCCGGTGTTCAAGATGCCTTCATGCAGTGGTGGTATGGTCATAATGCGGTGGCGTTTTTCCTGACGACTCCATTTCTGGGGCTGATGTATTATTTTCTCCCCAAAGCGGCAGAGCGCCCCGTCTTTTCATATAAGTTGAGCATTATTCACTTCTGGTCGCTGGTCTTCATTTATATCTGGGCGGGGCCTCACCACTTGCACTACACGGCGTTGCCCGAATGGGCCTCGACGTTGGGGATGTTGTTTTCGGTGATGCTGTGGATGCCATCGTGGGGAGGGATGATCAATGGGTTGCTTACCCTAAGAGGTGCCTGGCGTAAGGTGACGGAAGAACCTGTCCTCAAATTCTTTGTTACCGGGATCACATTTTATGGGATGTCGACTTTTGAAGGTCCGCTGTTGTCGGTCAAAAGTGTCAATGCACTTTCTCACTATACAGATTGGACGATTGCGCACGTGCACTCGGGTGCGCTGGGTTGGAACGGCATGATGACATTCGGCATGGTCTACTGGCTGTTGCCGAGGATTTTTCAGACACAACTTTACAGCAAGAAAATGGCTGAATGGCATTTCTGGATTGGAACCATTGGGATTCTGCTGTATATCTTTCCGATTTATGTTGCCGGGCTCACGCAAGGTTTGATGTGGAAGATGCTAACGCCGACCGGTCAGTTGGCGTATCCCGATTTCATTGAAACGACGAAAGTGCTTGTTCTGTTGTACTGGCTGCGAGTAGCGGGGGGGGCGATGTTTTTCGGGGGTGTGGGGTTGATGGGGATCAATTATGTGATGACGTGGTTGTCTCGTCCTGCCAGTTACGAAACACCCATCATCCACGCGCCGCGTTTAAGTCGTGATTATGTTCCTGCCCCGATCAAACGTTCGGAACTTCCTGGCGTGATGAATCTGGGAAAGAAAGTCGATACGTTTCTGCAACTGGATTGGCACCGACGCTGGGAAGGCTTGCCGTTGACGTTTAGTGTCTGGGTGGCGATTGCGGTTATAGTGGCGTCTTTGTTTGAGATCATTCCCACATTTTTGATTCGATCCAATATTCCGACGATCGCGTCTGTTCAGCCTTATACGCCTCTTGAATTGGCCGGTCGTGACCTCTACGTGGCTGAAGGCTGCTACAACTGCCATTCGCAAATGATTCGCCCGATTTTATCGGAAACCAAACGCTATGGTGAATACTCCAAAGCCGGCGAGTTTATTTACGACCATCCTTTCCAATGGGGATCTCGTCGGATTGGACCGGACCTTGCGCGCGAAGGTGGAAAGCAATCTCACATCTGGCATCTGACTCACTTCCGAAATCCCAAGAATCTGATTCCCAATTCGATCATGCCACCCTATCCGTGGCTGGAAAAGACAGAACTCAACTTCAAATCGATTCCTGCCCGCGTTCAGGCAGCGGCTTATCTCGGAGCCCCTTACACATCAGAAGAGCTGGAAAATTCAATCCAACTGGCTGAAAAACAGGCACAAGAAATCGCCCTGCAAATACAGCAGCAGGGAGGCCCAGCCGGGCTTGAGACGATGCAGGTTGTCGCGATGATTGCCTATCTCCAAAGAATCGGTGTGGACTTATTCAAGACGGCACCGACGACGACGACGTCCCCTGACGTTTCGGCATCCACTCTGGAGACAACCACCTCAGCGTTGGCGTCACAGCCAGCGGAGGTGACAACTCCAGAGACAACGACACAACCGTTTACGTCACAGCCGATCCACTGATGAGAAGCAATTCACGGATCTGATCTTCAAAGGAACACGCCATGATCAAACAACTGATGTCAGAACTCGGCTATGGATTTTTTGCAGAGGCAGCGGTTGTGATGTTTGCCCTTATTTTTGTGGCGATCGTCATTCATACCTGTCTTCAATCACGGGATGATTCGCAGATGTGGGCGAGTCTCCCTCTGGAAAGTGAGCCCCAACATGACTGAGACGACAAACTCCCCCGCTCAAGCCGATTTAACGGACCATAGTTACGATGGCATTCAGGAATATGACAATCCACTCCCCGCGTGGTGGACGTGGTTGTTTGCGGGCAGTGTGATTTTCTCGCCGTTTTACTGGGTCTATTTTCATAGTGGCGATCAATCCCGAACGGTGGTCGCTGGATATAACATGTCTGTTGCTGAGAATCTGAAGTTGCAGTTTGCTGAAATTGGTCAGCTACAGCCAGATCAGGACACTCTTTTGAAATTTATGCATGATCCCAAATGGATCAAGGTGGGAGAATTGACGTTCAAGACCCATTGTATTTCCTGTCATGGCAACAATGGGGAAGGGAAAGTCGGGCCCAACCTGACGGATGACTACTGGAAGAATGTGACTTCACTGAAGGGGATCGCGTCGGTCATCATTAATGGTGCTAACAATAATGCGATGCCCGCGTGGGGGAATCGGCTTCACCCAAATGAAATAGTACTTGTCTCGGCGTATGTGGCATCGCTGCGTGGTTCTGATGCCGGTCAGAATGGCAAGGCCGCTGAAGGGCAACTCATTCCTGCCTGGCCCGAAGCGCCTGGTGAGAAGCTTGAATAATGACAGTAATAATTGTTGCCTTACGAGAGCCAGTGTGTTTGTGATGTCGATCGAACAATCTCCTGTGACTGATACCAATCAAACGCTGTTGCAGCCTCATGGTCGTGTGCTGCCGACACTTGAGGAAGATGGTCAGCGTCGGTGGTTGTATCCGCATCTGTCGGCTGGATTTTTCTGGCAGGCGCGACGAGCGCTCGGCTATTTTCTGATCGTGTTCTTTGTGACCTTGCCCTGGTTGCGGATTTCTGGAAAACCACTTTTTCTGATTGACGTGCTCAAGCGCGAAGTCATTTTGTGGGGCGTGACATTTTTGCCGACAGATTCACTGGTTCTGGCTTTCTTTCTGGTAGGGTTGTTTGTGACGATGTTTCTGGTGACGGCAATTTTTGGCCGTGCTTGGTGTGGGTGGGGCTGCCCGCAGACAGTCTACATGGAATTTCTTTACAGGCCCATTGAGCGGTTTTTCTGTGGGACTTCTGGTCGCGGCGGTAAACCAATTGCTGGATTGCCACCATGGAAGCGAGTCGCGATGTATGCGGTGTATCTGGTGGTCTCGTTCTTATTGGCAAATACGTTTTTGAGTTACTTTGTGGGGACTGATCGGCTGGTGATGTGGGTTCAGCAATCTCCGATTCATCATCCTGCGCCCTTCATGACGATGGCCATAGTGACAATTGCGATGATGTTCGATTTCTGCTTTTTCCGGGAACAGTTGTGTCTGATTGCATGTCCGTATGGACGTTTTCAGTCGGTGCTGCTTGATCGGAAATCGTTGATCGTCTCGTATGACTATCGTCGGGGAGAACCGCGTGGGCATGTGAAACGAAGTCTACCCGTGATTGAGTCGACGACGACGTCGGCTGGGGACTGTATTGATTGTGGGGCCTGCGTGCGAACCTGTCCGACCGGGATTGATATTCGCGATGGACTGCAACTGGAATGTGTTCATTGTACGCAGTGCATCGATGCCTGTGATGAGATCATGGACAAGGTCGAAAAGCCGCGCGGCCTGATTCGGTATTCCTGTCAGGATGCCATCGATGGCAAATCTGTTTCACTGATACGCCCACGCATCGTGATCTATCCACTGATCTTGGTGGCGATTTCGGTGTTGCTCACATTCACTTTGGCAAATCGACGCCCCTTCGATATGACAATCATGCGCAATTTGGGCATGCCATTTTCAATTTCGGAAGAAGGTCGGGTCAGGAATTCTCTGCGAATCAAACTTGTCAATCGTACTGAATTGCCGGTTGTCATCACGATCGCAGTCGAAGAACCACAGTCAGGTGTGACGCTGGATCATTTAGAGACGACGATCAAACTTGATGCGCGCATGACCACGACTGCACCTGTGATGGTGGAAGCCGAGCGAGCGGTTTTTCAGCAGGGGTTGTGCCCGATCACGCTGAGATTAACAAATTCCAGCGGAGAGTCTTACACCGAACAGTTTCAATTAATTGGACCGGAAACCTAAACGTTGTTGAGTACAAAGACGATGAATGAAGCAGTTGAAAAAGACAATCAGATTGAGCGGCAACTTGAGAACCGCTCTCGTCGATTCTGGACAGCGATGATACTTGGATTCCTGGGTTTGCAACTGGTCACCAATGTCGTTGCCATCGTTGCCGCCACGAGTCAGCCGGAAGATACCATTGTGCCCGACTATTATCAAAAGGGTCTGAAATGGGATCAGCGATTCGAGTCACCTGATACTTCTGAAACTCCTCCGACGATATCCAGGGAAGGTCGGTCATGACAGGGATGCTGATTGCTGTTTTTGTCACCAGTCTTCTGGGGAGTTCGCATTGCGCGGGAATGTGCGGTCCGTTCGTGATTCTGGTGGGTGGCAAGCAACAGCGCCCTGCATATCAACTTTCCTCTTTGTTGATGCTTTATCATCTCGGGAGGCTATTTGCGTATACCTTGCTGGGGATGCTGGCGGGTCTTTTGGGCTATGGATTGCACGGGTTTGGTGATCTCGTGGGAATCCGACCCTATGTCATTCCGTTATCAGGACTGATCTTGGTTATTTATGGATGCCTGTCGTTTTTGATGCACAGTCAGGCTGGACATTCCAGTCTGGGATTTGGGACTTCGAGTTTAACAAAACTCATGAGTCGAATCATCAAGGCCGGTTACCGCGCATCGGCACGCTGGCCTGATACTCTTCGTGCAGCGTCCATTGGATTTTATTCAGGATTTCTGCCGTGCGGTTGGTTATACACGTTTTTGATGATGGCTGTCACGACGGGGAGTCTGGTTTCCGGCGGTAGTGTTTTGTTTGTGTTTTGGTTAGGGACGTTGCCGGCGCTGACTGCCCTGGTGTTTGGTGTGCGTTACCTGGGTGACTGGCTGCGATTGCGTACGGTCGAGATTTCTTCTGTGGCCTGCATCGTCTTTGGAATCTTGATGATGGGTGCTCAATCAGAATTCTGTTGTCATGGCGTCCCTTCTGTTCCAGCAGTTGCTTCCCCCACTGCGACCACTGTTCTCTCGATCCCAGTTCATTCGATTCCAGACTGTTGTCACCGATGAGTATGCTAACTGAAACACAAGATGTCTCCAGATCCATAGGAAGCAAAGACTGCGCCTTGTGTGGTGAACCAGGACAAGGCATCTTTGATGAAGACGGACAGGAGTTTTGCTGCGCGGGTTGTCGGAGCGCATTTGACCTGCTCAAAGAGTTTGAAGAGGCCCGTTGTTCGTTGGAAACAACGCGTCCCAGTTTCAAGCTGAGGAGATCCTATGAGGAGATGGATGATCCTGTTTTTAGAATGCGCTATGTTAAAGTCCGTCCCGACGAACTTTCGGAAGTCACGTTTGTGCTCGAAGGTCTTGATTGCCCTTCGTGTCTGGGGATGATTGAACGACTGCCTCACTATTTGGCGGGGTTAACTTCTGCGCGGTTGAATTTAACACGCGGAACAGCTTCGTTTGTGTGGGACGATTCCCGAATACCGCTTTCTGAAATTGCGTTGACACTCAAACGACTCGGATTTCCGCCTTGGCCGTATGAGAGAGATCAACAATCTCTGATAGCGCAACGCACGGCCCGTCATGAAATGATTCAACTGGCGATCGCAGGTGCGTGTGCGGGCAATGTCATGTTGATTGCAATTGCCCTGTATGCCGGCATTTTCAGTGGGATGGAAACAGCACATTTGATGATGTTTCGCTATGTGAGTGCAGCATTGGGTATTGTATGTGTGGTGGGGCCAGGTCGAGTGTTTTTTCTCAATGCGATTCGAGCGATCAAAACCCGAACACCCCATATGGATATGCCTGTAGCGCTGGGAGTTGGAATTGGGACTATCGATGGGATCGTGCGTACGGTCTGGGGAACGGGAGACATCTATTTTGATTCCATCGCGACGCTCGTGTTTTTGTTGCTTACCGGGCGTTATTTGCAGTCTCAACAAAAGCGAAAAGCGATCGATCGCGTTTCGATGTTGCGAGTTCTCACACCGCAGACTGCCCGAGTTGTGCGGGGAGAGAAATTAAGTGTTGTGCCCATCGATGCGCTTCGTCTGGATGACCTGGTCGAGATCCTGCCCGGAGAAACATTTCCGGCCGATGGCGTTCTCGTGAACGGCGAATCTGATGTTGATCAATCTCTTTTGACGGGTGAGTCTTTTCCTCTGGTCATTCAGGTAGGGAGCCCTGTGATTGCTGGCACGATCAACCTGACGTCGCCAGTCAGAATGATTGTCGAACAGTTAGGCCACCAAACGCGCCTGGGACAACTGTTGACACTGGTCGAGGAAGCCGCAGCGCACAAATCACCGCTCGTTCAACTGACCGATCGAATTGGCGGATACTTTGTGGTGGGCGTTATCATATTGGCGATCACGAACATGGTCATCTGGTGGGCGTCGGGGGTCGAGCAGGCGATAGAGCAGACAATTGCGTTGTTAATCGTCGCCTGCCCGTGTGCGCTGGGACTGGCGACACCACTGGTCATCTCTGTGTTTCAAGGTCGAGCAGCCCGTTTGGGCATCTTGATCAAAAGCGGCGATGCGATTGAACGACTGGCAGATCAGGGTGAAATCTGGCTTGATAAGACGGGAACGGTCACGACTGGAGAGATGGAGTTAGTAGAATGGTCAGGTGATGAGAATCTGCAGCCGATCGTATGCGCGATTGAACATGAGGTATCGCATCCGGTGGCCAAAGCAATTGTAACATCGTTACAGAAACGTCAGAAAGAATGGGAGACATCTGCAGCGCTGAAGATCAATGTGACGAATCTTCAAGTGACTCATGGGCTGGGTGTACAAGCCGTTTATGGGGAACAGCAGATTCTGGTTGGCTCCAGAAAGTTGATGGAGATATATCAGGTCGTGATCCCGGAATCATTTGATCTGGCAGTGGTGAAGGCATCGTCATCAGGACTGACCTCTGTGTTTATTGCCCGCGATGGGCTAGTGGTGGCATTGGCCACTCTTGGGAACACGCTTCGTCCCGGCGTAGAATCGATTGTGAAATCTCTCAATTTATCGGGTTGGCATGTCGGATTACTTTCGGGAGATGAGGGGCGCGTTGTCCAGTTTGTTGCCAAACAAATCGGTGTCTCGAAAGATCGAGCACTTGGAAACGCGACGCCGGAAGACAAACTTCAACGAGTATCTCAAAAGGGATTTTCTAAAACGATTGTGATGGTGGGCGACGGCGTCAATGACAGTGCAGCGCTTGTGGCTGCTGATGTCGGGATTGCCGTGGAAGGGGGCGCTGAAGCGTCGATGCATGCTGCGGACATTTATTTGCAAAGGGGAGATGTCACTCAATTGCCGATGTTGTTGACGGCATGTCGACGGGTCATGCGTCGTATTTGGCTCAATCTGGTGATTTCGCTGTCTTACAATATCTTGGCAGTGGTCCTCGCCATGACGGGACACATCCACCCTCTTATGGCGGCGATTTTGATGCCGATCAGTTCGTTAACGGTTTTGAGTGTAGCGTTTGCGGGGTCGATGTTTCCCCGATCCTCTGTTAACACGACGTCTGGCTCACGATTTGCCACAAGGACTGCGTTATGAGTGTATTATTTATTGCTGTCCCGGTGGCACTGCTCCTGGCGATCATCTCAATCATGGCATTTGTGTGGTCGGTGCATGATGGTCAACTGGATGACCTGCAGACACCTCCCGAGAGGATACTGCTTGATGAAAATCCTCCACCTCACAGATCGCGCAAGGTGTGAGGAGGTGTGTTGCAATACTTAATTGAATTGAAAGTTAAAGTGGCTGTTATGGCAATTGTTAAATGGCTGAAAAGCTTTATTGTATTAATCAGCCGATTGATGGCTGTTGAAGCTTGATCAACAAGACAAGCGATTTGTTCTCAGCGTGGGCCTCGAAATCCTGGTCCATTGCCTGCTTGGCCTCGTGGACCTCCTTGAAATCCATTGGCGCCTGCACCTGTGCGCTGGCCACCCCCCTGCCCCATGCCGTTCATCGCATTGTGTCCGGTACCCTGACTGGTTTGCATCATCTGGCTTAATGCCATGAGTGCGCCTGTGAGTTCCTGTGCATTCAGGGCACCATCGCCGGTGGCATCAAAACTGCCGATCATGGATTGAGCCATTTGAGGGATATTCATGCCCTGGGCTGCGCCTTGAGACATTCCTGAGGGAACTCCGTTCTGGCAGTTTCCCGTGGTGGAGTTTCCACCCATGCCGATGCCCTGTTGGGCGGGCAGGATGTGGACAGATAGCAGTAATGCCAAGGCTGATCCCAGTGGCAAATATGTCATGGTTCTCATCGCAATCTCCTGTTAATCGAGTGTCGACCGTTCTAAAAAGCAAGATAGGGTCAATACTGGAAACGTTAATCCTGCGCAGGAATCAACAACAGTGAGCAACAAAACTGAGAACAACGTGTTAAGAGGGAGCCATCGTGAGTTTGGTGATGGGAAACGTGCTGAGATGTTTCCATTGTTTCAAGACGAGGAGGCGAAAGACGAGGCGACCAACCGTGGGTTCCCGCCTGTCAGAAAAAAGATCTGAGCTGTAAATTAGCCAGTTCTAAGCATCCTTAAATGTAGTTGTCTGGACAGCCCTTGCGCCGCCGGAATATTATTGAGGCGTCCTGTTGAAAACTCGGCAGGAGGGAAGGGAATAGGGTTTATTCCCAGGAATTCAAACAGAGTTCTGATTGGATACCGATAAGAACCTGGCACAGCCAGACACTGACAAGAAATTTCGTTTTCCCGGCGGCCGATTCGGCATGTCGGTGCTTGGCTTTGCGGCAGTGAATGCGGCTATCTTCTCTTTTGTAGTTTCCTCCAACTTTGCATTTCCGGGTGGAACCATCCACCAGGACGTGCTTTCGAAAAATCAGAGCCAGAGTCCGGGATTCGGCAGTTGGACCTGGTGGGCGGCGCATGGTTATTTCGCGGAGCCGAAAGCGCCCGATGTTGTGTTAATGGGCAGCTCCCTGGTCAATTCTGCTTGCTGGGCGGCCGATGCG
>JBGSVC010000466.1:0-2339 GCA_041753175.1 Planctomycetaceae bacterium | reverse complement strand
TCTTAACCGCATTGCGGATGCCGTTTGAGGGGATATTTTCGAAAATGCCTATGCTAACGAAGTATGTCCAAGGCGCATTTTCAGACAGTGATGGAGGCCCTGGTTAGTAACTTTAAACGGCTCCTAGTGATTAACCCACCGACAACTCCACTCAGTTAGCACCTGAAGCGGCGGAATCTCGTCCTACGGTCCAGATAAGCGAACTCCGGTTCGATTATTCCACCCCCAACAACTCCTCCCACCACTCCCCACCTTATATTATTTGGCTCCCTACGGTCGCGGGGCCCAAATTTTCGGTCAGAACCGAAATGTCCGACGGGCCCCTACCACCAAACGAATGCGTGTGGATTTACCGACACGCGTTCGCTTATAAGTAGGACTCGCGGGGCTATCGCTTTCGCGACAGTCCCCTTACTGCACAGCCTGCCTTCTTATAATCTCACGCAGTGCCGCATCAGCACTGTTAAATGCCTGCTCAAAGGGATTCTGCGATGCCTTTGGCCCTTTGCACCGGGACCACTCAGCAGATGGCAATTGCGCAGGAAGGAGTGCAGTAAGTGCCACAATCAAGAAGTAACACCAAATGGCAATTGTAGGATTACCGGTCGTTCCCAGCGCAACTCCGGCAAATGACATGGCCCCCACTGCAAATGCACCATCAACCAGAGCAATACCGACACTGCGATACCGAACTATGCACCTAGTGAACCAGGTGACTGTGATGCCGATCCACAACACACTAAAAAAACTCCACTGAAGTGCAATGGCGGTTGCGAACAGCACACACATACTAACACCAAGTGTTACTGTTCCTACATGCCGCACCCTGCCGGACAGTGTCCAGAAGCTGTATGCCAGAGCAAGGAAGAGAATACACACACGCACCGCCATGTCCGGTGTCAGAATGATGCGAAGCATTGCTCCAAGGGGGATGGAACCAAGGCTAAGCACAGCTGCAACCAAGATTCCTCCCATAACAGTTGGCCGTTTCATGGCTATCTTGCCTCCTCGTTAGCCGCCTTTTCCTCACGCTCGCGCTTAGCCTGGAGTATGGCGATATCGATTTCCTCCTCAGAGACAAATAGTCGCTCCTCGGATGATACTGCACCACCTACGTTTGTCGCAGAAACAAACAGCTGCATCTTGTCAGTTATGCTCTGTAGCCGCTCCTGCTCATCGCGCAACCGCTTTTCATTTTCCGCCACCTCGGCCGCAAGATTCTGTTCAGCTGTTCGGTGCATTTTGACTGAGCGCTCAAGCTCTAGAGTGCGACGCATAGCAGTTCTAACTAACGCCTCATTGCCTGAATCAATGCAGAGATTAGTCTGATTGCGACTCTCTACAATTGCCTGGCAGAGCTGCTTCTCCCGAGACTGGCTCTGCTCTAAGCGCTGTCGGAGCTGTGCAAGGGATTCCTCTCTCTGCACGATCTGTTCTTTCATCTCCCGAACAGCCTGTTTCAGAAGCGCCTCAGGTTCCTCCAAATGATCGAGGATTCCGTGCATATCGGCTTTAATCAAATGGGTCATTCGCTTAATGAGTGACATATAATTCTTCTCCTAGGTTATCTAAATTGTGTTAATTGCTTCTCTGGTCAGAAAGCGCCTTCTGATGAAGCTCCTTTCCGTAGCGATTCTGTAGTTCCGACTGTTCTACAGCACCCCCAGCAAAAGCTTCCTCTACACTCTTTCCAATGGAGTCAATTTCTGCGGCAAAAGCGGGTGAGTTCATGCTAATACCACTCGCCACCTCATTCTTCCGAACATCAGACTTGTACTTAGCTATGGACTTAGTTGCCGCGTCCTTGTCACCACTTCGTAACGCTGCAGCAACATCCCGGCGCATCATCCCTAGATTATTTTCTGTCCACGCTTTCTTCCAAACCTCGGAATTAATCGAAGCTACGGCTTCTTCACGAAGCTCTGGGGCGAGCACCGCAACCCGAAATGCAGCATCTGATACCGCAATCCGCTCCTCGCCCGAATCTGTGGTGAGTACTGCTTTCATCGAGCCAATATTCACATCGCGAACGGAATTTGTTGGTACTGATAGCGTAAGCATTACATGCTTTGTGCTCCCGCTGAGAATCTGGCCAAGTGGCACAACTGTTTCAGTGCCGGAGCTGCGATTGAGCGGATATCCAGCAGCATCCACAAACGTTACGCCATCACCAAGGGCAAGGCGTAGCTCACTTGCTCGGGCATAGACATTTCGCGCATCTTCTAGATTATTCGCCAGAATCTCATTGAGCCTTCCTAGATGCTCCAGGTATCCGTATGTTCCCATACCGTAGTCTGCCATAGAGGACATAACGATTTCGTTGAACCCTAGCCCCATGC
>JBGSVC010000465.1:0-4352 GCA_041753175.1 Planctomycetaceae bacterium | reverse complement strand
CCCGCCTGGAAACGTTTTATCGAGATTGCACGGAGTTTGGGAAAGCCCTTGGTCATGCGGCTTAATCTCAATCAGCAATCCTCGGGAGCCAATTGGCAGACGCATAAAAATCTTCTGGCTGCTTCCACACCGATCGTCGATTGTGGAGTTCATTATGTCGACGTCATGTGTCAGATGACACAGGCAACTCCACTGCGTGTCAGCGGGATTGCCGCACGACTCACTCATGAGATTCCAATAGGGCGTGCCAACTATGGCCAGCTTCAGGTGACCTTCGACGATGGATCGGTCGGATGGTATGAAGCTGGTTGGGGGCCCATGATCAGCGAGACGGCGTTCTTCGTCAAGGATGTCATTGGTCCCTTTGGTTCGGTTTCCATTCGCGCCCAGAACGCTGCGGCTTCGGGAAACAGCGACAATGTTGATGCCCATACAAAAACCGAGGCTCTTCTTATTCATCATGCTCAGCTCAATGACGTGGGCGAATTCACACATCAAGATACGATTGAAATCGTTGAGAATGAACCTTCGCACGACGAACTATGCCTGAGCGAGCAACACTATTTTGCCCAGGCGATTGGGGAAAATCTGGATCTTACCAGTCATCTTCAGGAAGTCCTGGATTCGATGCGAATCGTTCTCGCCGCTGATGCCTCCGCGCAGCGAGGGGAGACCATCAGTCTGAGCGATCACTGATCAATCTCAGGCAGATGACAGGACATGACAGGCATACCTTGACCTTCACCAGAAAACGTACGACGGCGTCAGTCGTCCAATCTTCAACATAAACACTTACTCATTGAGCAGCGAGGGAATATCTTATGGCAGTTCTCAATCGGCGTACATTTCTCTCAACATCTGCCATCGCTGCAACAAGTCTTGTGACAACTCGACACCTTTTTTCGACACAGCCGACGACTCTCAATGCGCCTACCCAGTCACGACGCTTTCCGATTTATAAATCTCTCAAATTTCCGATGGTGGGCGAACCGGGGACAGTTCTTCAGCGTTTTCAGCTTCTTGCTGAATTGGGTTTTGATGGTGTCGAAATCGATTCACCAGATCAATTGAGTGTGGCAGAACTTCTTGAGGCCTCTTCACAAACGGGGCTTCCTATTCATGGTTGTGTTGACTCGACGCATTGGAAAATGCGAGCCAGCGATCCAGATCCCGCGACCCGAGAAAAATGTCTGGAAGACCTGCTGACAGCCATCCAGACATCGAACGCTGTCGGTGGTTCTTCCGTGCTCTTCGTGCCAGGCCATGCTAAAGACGGGGATTGGGAGACCATCGCCCCACGGATTCACGAAGTGATTTCAAACGCTCTCCCCACGGCTGCCAAACTCGGAATTCATATCCTGATTGAAAATGTCTGGAACCAGCTCTTCTACGATCACACCTCTCCTCCGGAACAATCCGCAGAACGCTATGCCGCGTTTATTGACTCCTTTCATTCCCCCTGGGTTGGTGCCTATTTTGATATCGGCAATCATCACAAATATGCTCAACCGCAAGAGTGGATTCGGCAACTCGGTTCGCGCATCGTCAAGCTGGATGTCAAAGGGTTTGATCGTGCCACCGGCAAGTTCTCGCCGATTACCCTGGGGACAATCAACTGGCCGGCTGTCCGCGACGCCCTTGATGAAATCGGATTTACTGGCTGGTGTACGGCAGAACTCGGTGGCGGCAACAAAGACTATCTGGCTGGTATTCTCAATGACCTCCATACCGTCCTCCCGAATTAATTTCCAAGACAACCTGCGCTCTGCTGCTTGAAAAATTCTTGGGCGATCCACTGGCTCATCAACTTGAATGAGGCTTTATGAATACGATCAAACTCAGCATCATGATGTTTCTGCAATATTTTGTCTGGGGAGCGTGGTATGTTACCCTGGGATCTTATCTGCTGTTTACCAAAGACGAAAACGGCGTTCGCATTTTCACCGATCAGTTTGTGGGCAGTGTGTATGGCAATTCTGCCATCGCTGCGATGATCGCCCCGTTTTTCATTGGTCTGATCGCAGATCGCTTTTTTGCTGCCGAGAAGATCTTATTTGCGCTCCATTTCCTGGGAGCAGCCCTGCTTTATGCGACCAGTTTGACCACAAATTCTACGCTCTTTTGGCTGGGCATTCTCGGCCATCTGCTTTGCTATATGCCCACGATTGCGATGTCGAATGCGATCACGATGCAGAATGTTCCCGATCCGCAAAAGCAGTTTCCGCAAATTCGCGTCCTGGGAACGATCGGCTGGATCGTCGCAGGACTCCTGATCGGTGCGCTCGTTGTCAGTCAAGGACAACTCTCGTTTTCGTCATTGGCCCCGGAGGGTGCTTCCTCGATCGAACCGACAGCAATCCCTCTGAAAATTGCTGCCGGATCGCAGATCTTGCTGGCGATCTTCTGCCTGTTCCTGCCTCATACCCCGCCTGCAATGCAGGGCCAGACGACCACTCTTCGCGATATTCTCGGCTTGGATGCCATCGCCATTATGAAGTCACCTTCGGTGTTCGTTTTTGTTCTCAGTTCGATGCTGATCTGTATTCCACTACAGTTTTACTACACGCTCACCAACGGCTACCTCAATGAAATCGGAATCGAAAACGCTGCCTCGAAAATGACTCTGGGACAGATGTCAGAAATCTTTTTCATGCTCATCCTCCCGGCTACGCTGACACTACTGGGAATCCGATGGATAATGATCGTCGGTATGACTGCCTGGGTGGTTCGCTATCTGATGTTTGCCTACGGTAACAGCACTGATCTGGTCTGGCTCATTTATGCAGGAATCCTGCTCCATGGCATCTGCTACGACTTTTTCTTTGTCACCGGCCAGATCTATATCGACTCCAAAGCTCCCCCCCGACTTCGCAGCGCTGTCCAGGGCTTGCTTACCTTTCTCACCTATGGGATTGGTATGTATCTTGGCTCGATTCTCTCCGGTTGGGCACTCGACCGATATGCCATTCCCGAAACAGACAACCTCCACAACTGGACCAATATCTGGCTAATTCCGGCTGGACTGGCACTGGCGATTACGATCATGTTTGTGGCTTTGTTTCGAGACGACAGGCCCGCCATCGACACCAATGTCGTCCTCGTTGAACCCGAACCAATCACGTGATCCTTGCGTTCATTTGTCAATGTCGTATCAAAGCGGATTCAGCCAACGTCTTGTAAACCACGCGAGATTCCCCAAAATCGGATTGGGAAAGCTGCACGCTGCTGACGTGTTGGCTCCCCAGATCTGTCACTTCCAAGGCTTCAAAATAGGTCTGCAAAGTCCTGCGATGATGCGGCTGACAGCGTGCCAGCGTCACGTGCGGGCGGAAAACTTCTTTGCCGACTTCAAAACCGGGCAATGCACAACTGGTATTCAGATCATCGACGAGAGATTCCAATGCGCTGGATGGTTGAATTCCGATCCAGACGACACGAGCCGCTTTTTCACTCGGAAAGTATCCGATGCGGTCAAACGTCATCTCGAATGGGTGGTGGCGCTTAACCACGTCTTGCAGAATGGCCGTTAGTTTCGGGATAAACGCTTCTTTGATCTCCCCAAAGAACTTCAACGTTAAATGGAGATTGGCAGGACGTGTCGCTTTGATCCCTCGTTCCAAGGTTGAGAGTCCTTCGAGCAGTCTCTGGAATTCTGGCGTGACGTCGATCGGTACACTAAAAAACAGACGCATGATGGGAATTTTCAATGGATTCAAAGTGGCATGTTATGGTTGAAAGATGATCTTCGTACCATCTTTGCCCGCAGCCACGACATCTTTTTTTCCGTCACCGTTCATATCCTCGACGGCAAACTGCAAACCTGTACCGGGCCCGACTGCAATCAACTGGCGATCGAATCGTTGCTGGGCTGTGTTCCATTGAAAACACAACAAATAGGGAGTCTCAGCCGCTCCTGGATCTCGTCCACTATGGGCCCGCACGCGTTTGCCGGTTACGAAGTCTTCAATGCCATCACCGTTGTAATCGGTTGATGTTAAGGTGTGAAACTGCGACATCGATGTTTCAATATCGTGTTTCTCCCAAGTGGTTTTGCCGTCAGCATCCACTCCTGTTTGCAACCAATAATGCAGGCCATAATCATGACCTTGCCCCCAGACCAGATCATTCTTTCCATCCTGATTCAAATCGGTCACGATCAGCGGGCATGAGGCATGCGGCAGATTGAAATCCTGATGATAGATCCACTCGCCTTGTTCAAAATCCTCAGGCTGTTCATACCAGCCACGTCCAAAGACGATATCACAGCGATTATCTGAATTGAGATCACCAAAGCCGATGCCATGACCGTTCTCGCGTCCGATCTCGATTTCTTTGGCGACGAGCTTCTTTTC
>JBGSVC010000464.1:0-3279 GCA_041753175.1 Planctomycetaceae bacterium | reverse complement strand
GCCACTCACGATTGCTCGAAGATAGGTTGGATCAACGAGCGAACTCTCGGGCTTAAGAGCCTGAGGATCGATGAGAAATTCATCGTTATAGAGCTTAAGAGTGAACTCGGTATGAGTGTGATTACTAACAGAAGTCGCTTGATTACCCCGAATTAATTTATGCAATGAAGCCTTGGGATCGGCTGGTGATTTTTCTTGCGCGTAGGCGTTGACATGACTCGCAAAGAAGCAAGCCACAAGCATCAGCCATCGGACAATCCCGTCCTGCATGTAATCCATCTCAGTTTGTTGAAGACCTCAGCCAGGTCAGTGGCCGCCGGCGAAGATAGCGAAATCGCATCTCTGTATCTTCGGGCCCCGAAGGCTCCAGGCTAATGTTCCAGCCTTTGAACTCAGAAAGATCGAGCGGTTGATCAATAGCATGAAAACCTTTGATCATTACGCTGACGCGATCCTTCTCCACACGCAGACGAATGTCATTCCAGCCTTTGGAGTCAAGCTGATTTTGCGCTCGCGGGCTGATGTATGCAAATACATTCCCAGAATTTTTCGCGAACGTGGCTGGACCGTCGGCCGTAAAGGGAAGATGGAGCACAAGCTGGTCATCAGAGTTCGTACTTTGCAGGTGAAGAGCCAGCGTCTGTCCAGGCACGAATTTTGCATGAAAGTGATAGTCAATCTGAGGAGGAAACTCGCCGCAGGCGATCGGTTGGGCGTTGTTAACAGACTTGGCCAGTAGCTCATCCCCTTCCGATGACAGCGTCTCGTTCTGCATGGAAACCCCTTTATTAATAAGGCGAAATTTGTCCGACTCCAGTTTGTTCTTGCTGCGACTTTGCTGGAGTATCCATTAGTATAAGCTTTGTTGCGATAGGCCTGATTCCAGCAATCATGGCCGGAGGCGTGGTATTCGGTGTAGAACGGGGAGACGTCGATGTGAGTGAGGGAATTTTCTAGGGAACGGTTGGCTTCAACCAATCCCTTAGCTTCCGCATCGTTGCAGAAATTCCAGATCGACATTTTGGCGTCGGCCAAGGCCCGGCTATCGCCTCCTGCTCCACACAGGGGAACAACGGCAGCGAACCTTTCTCCGTAGGCTGAACCGATCATCCACGTCCCAGCTCCGCCCGCAGACACCCCATCAGATAGACTCGGTCAGGATCAAGGTTGTAAGCTTTTATCGTCTTGTCGATGATTGACAATGCGCGTTGTGTATCAGCGGAATTCGGTGACCAGCTGCCACCGGCCGAGCATTGCGGAGCGATGGCGATATACGGGAAATGATTCCGCATCTCCCAGACCGCAGGACCAAAGTTGTTCTTGAGCGGCAAGCCATCCTCCCCCTTCTGGCCGAGACCCTTGAGGAAAACGACCAAGGAGAGCTAGTTAGTCTGCCTGTTGTCGGGGAACTGGTTGGCTTGAAAGTAAGGGTATAGGAAACGAATACCGAGTTGGTTCTGATGTGATTTTAGTTGGAAACCATGTTGGCTGGCATGAGTATCACTAGACGTTCCGCAACCAGACAGAGCGGTGATAGCACAACAAAATCCAAGCTAGCAACTTCGAGCGGTGTTGGGAAGTCGCCACCGAGACTGACTGAAGGGGATTGGCATGTGGCCTCCCGAAAGATGGGGGAATTCCGATAACGACAGAATACTGGCATCGTATCAAGTGCGTGGACTAGAACCCGTCCATAATCCCCTAATTTACTGTACAACATCCGTTGGCATGGCGTGTGCTTCTCTTGTGGCCCTGCGGTCGGAACCGCAGTTCTTGCTCACCACTTTGGAAGGAATCTTTCATGCCAGGTCGATCCCTGCACCGGGGATCCAGGACGGAACCGCAGACTCGTTTTCTCACCGACGAACAATGGAATTTGATCGCCGATTTGTTTCCCGATAAAGAGATGACCCGACGCGGCGGACGACCGCCGGTCCTCCATCGCGACTGCTTCGAAGGAGCGCTCTGGATCCTCACCACGGGGGCCCACTGGAGGATGCTGCCACGCCACGAATATCCTTCCGAGTCGGTCGTCCATGGCCGCTTCAAACTCTGGGTTGAAATCGGACGCATCAAACAGGCTTGGCAGCGGCTACTCAAAGCCAAGCATAAACTCGGCCAGCTTGATTTGACGCTTCTGATCGTTGACGGGACGTTTGCCCCATCGTCCGACTTTAAGTCGGCTTGCTGTGGCCAGCCTGAGGGGGTAAACACGTCGGCAACACGAAAATCGGACGAGGCAGCAAGGTCATGCTGCTGACCGATGGTCACGGTACGCCCGTCTCGATTCACGTGGACAGCGCCAGCCCACATGAGGTCAAATTCATCGAACTCCTCGTGATGACGATGGTGGTCTTGATTCGACGCCGAGCCAAACTCCTCTACGACAAAGCCGCTGACTCGGACCGCTTGCGCCGACGGTTGAGAGTGCTTCACGACATCACGCTGATTGCTCCCTATCGCAAGGTCAAAGGCCAGCCCCGCCAGCGCCTGACCGCACGACAAAGCACGCTCTACCGCCTGCGCTACAAAATCGAACGCACCAACGCGTGGATGAAGTGGTATCGCAGATTGCAAGTTCGACAAGAATACCATAGTCATCTTTACAAAGGCTTCTGGATTCTGGGCATCGTGTTCACTATCCTCAAGGGGTTTTAGGACGGGTTCTAGTGTGAAAATGATTTGGCGAAGAATCTGTGAAACGTTCGTGTTTATACGGATTTGTATTGCTATCCTGAAAAGAAATAATCAGCATAGAGAAAAATCGGCACAAGAGAGTGATGCCAGCAGGCTAAACGGGCTGGGCAGGAAGGTACAATGCGGTCTGTTTTTAAAGAAATTCCAGGGAATCGCGAACGTAATATGTGGGCAAGGAGGTGCCGGTTGGGTTTGCCTGCGCAACACAAACGCCAGAGAAGGGCGGGTTCGTATTTCAATGGTTCAGACAAAACCTTTAGACTTGACGAAACATGCTCGCTCAAAGCCTTGCGCATGGCGCGGGCAATACGACCACGAGCATGCCACCCCGCCGTTTTCTAAGGTTCTCGCGGCGTAAAATTAGACTGACCCCTAACTCATATATTAAGTTGAATAGACGCATCAGCAATATAGGATGCTTCAAGTGACAGCAACAAAGCATGTTTGTATTTCTTTTCTAGTTGTGGAGTGGATTGAGGATGGTCGACTCATCAAAGCGTGGGCTCGTTGGATCGACATCGTTGAACAGCTGGATGGCCTCGACCTCACCACGCTCATTGGCGATGGGACCTTCACACCGGC
>JBGSVC010000463.1:0-4309 GCA_041753175.1 Planctomycetaceae bacterium | reverse complement strand
CCTCTTCTGCATTTGCGCAATCGATCTGTTACGGTAATGTAAAAGTGTCAGCCGAATTCTGTTGAACAATCGGCTTAACCGGGTAATGAAAGATCGGCATCGTCAGCGTGCTCCCGACTGCCGTGACACATTCCGCGACGCATTCCATTTTCGCTAGGGATTTTTGATGAATCTTCCCGCATTTCGCCCCTGTAATTCACGGTATTCCTTGTGTGTTATCCTGTGTCTATCAGCTTGGATCTCATTCGAGAGTCCAGTCTGGGGACAGGATCAGGCAATTGCCCCGGACAATACCTCTATATCACAGGCAGAAACCACAACGGATGTTCTAACAAGCGTCTCCACGACAGAACCGACAGTGTCCGCCACCCAGAGTGATTCCTCTGAAAAGCCATTATCGGTTTTCGCGACATTCGAAAAGCGTGTCGACGAATTAGCCGGCTATGCCGTCGGGAAGATTGCTTCTGTTTTCTTTTTTGACGTCTTGTTTTTTGATAACCCGACCGCACAAGAACTGGAACAGTTTAAGGCAGGAAACGCAGTTCTGCCCGAAGGTCATCAAGACACGTTCCAATTGCCATTAGCTGTCGCATGGCTGATTTTTGGCGCCATCTGGTTTACCATCCAGATGCGGTTCGTCAACATCTGGGGGTTTTGGCATGGCGTGCAAGTCGTCCGCGGCGTTTACGACGACCACAGTGTGAAAGGCGAAGTCAGTCACTTTCAGGCGCTGACCGCTGCTCTTTCGGCAACCGTTGGCCTGGGAAATATCGCCGGTGTGGCCATCGCGATTTCCCTCGGAGGACCGGGTGCCTGCTTTTGGATGATCCTCGCGGGATTCCTGGGGATGTCTTCAAAATTTACCGAATGTACTCTCGGGCAAATGTATCGGCAAACTCGCAGCGATGGCAGCATTATGGGCGGTGCCATGTATTATCTCTCCGAAGGTCTGAAGCAAAAGAACCTCGGCTGGCTCGGGAAAGCGCTCGCGGTCATTTTCGCTCTGCTATGTATTGGTGGTTCTTTCGGCGGGGGTAATGCTTTTCAAGTCAACCAATCACTTAATGCCGTTCAGGAATCGATCCCGTTTTTCAAAGATCATCGCTGGGTCTATGGATTGTCGATGACATTTCTCGTCGGTATCGTCATCATTGGCGGAATCAAGCGCATTGCCGTTACGGCGGAAAAAATTGTCCCTTTTATGTGCGCCATCTATGTCGCCGCCTGCCTGTGGATTCTCTTTGATCGCTATCAGCAGATCCCTTCGGCATTTCTGAGTATTTTCACAGGCGCCTTTAGTCTGGAAGCGGGCTTTGCAGGTTTTGTGGGGGTTCTTGTCACGGGCTTTAAGCGGGCTGCGTTTTCAAACGAAGCCGGGATGGGCTCGGCTCCAATTGCACACTCCGCAGCCAAAACAGACCATCCTGTTCGTGAAGGGTTCGTCTCGTTACTGGAACCTTTCATCGACACCGTCGTCATCTGCACGATGACGGCGTTAGTCATCATCATCACCGGCGCCTGGGAAAATGAAGCCTATCAAGGGATTCGTGAAGCCGGAAATGGTGCCGGTTTGACATCACGAGCAATGGGAGAACATCTTGCCTGGTTTCCGATAATCTTGTCTGTGGCTGTCGCCATGTTCGCCTACTCGACCATGATTTCCTGGTCCTATTACGGAGAACGCTGCTGGGTCTACTTATTCGGCGACGGAACTTCAATGGTTTATAGAGTTCTCTTTCTTATCTTTGTGTTTCTAGGGTAGATTGTTTCGGCGACCAATGTACTGGATCTGAGTGACTTGATGATTCTTGGAATGGGATTTCCAAATATTCTCGGAGTCCTCTTGTTATCAGGACAAGTTCGAAAACAACTCGATCAGTATTGGTCTGAATATGTTAAAGGTGACTATTCGCCCACAAAGACTCGTGTTTAAGCCTCGACGTATCGAGTGACGATCCGATTTGACATCCAATTTTTAGTGTGTTGAGGCCCTGTTTCTGATATCATACGCTTAGTAGTTGTTATCAGTTCGAGACCATGCAACTCCATAAAAGAGGCAGACGATCATGTCTTGGCTACCGAAAAGAAATATTGTCGTGCCGGTCGACTTCTCCGGTGAATCTCGCCAGGCGTTGGATCTGGCTGTCTCAATGCTCGAGTCCCCCGCGGGCCTGCACATCATCCATGTCCTCTATCCGATGGATGTCGTCTCGCCGGGAGTAGAATTTGCCCCCGTCGATAATTCAGCCCGCGAAGAAGCTACTCAGGTCTACGGCGAGAAGTTTTTGAAAGACGCCGGTTTTAACGATATCAAGCTCATCCTCCGATTAGGAGATCCCGGTACGGAAATCGCCGCCTACGCCGACGAGGTCAAAGCGGATTTGATCGTGATCCCCTCACACGGACGCCACGGCTGGAAACATTTCTTCCTGGGTTCTGTCACTGAACACGTTATTCAACACGCCCATTGTGAGGTTTTGGTGCTGCGTCGCTCAGACGCCAATTAAAAGACTGCTCACGGTAAAAGACTTGAAAGAACAATGACACGTTCGTAGCAGCCCGTTGATTCCAGAGAGAGCGAACCTCCGTGTGACCCGCGTTAACAGTACACGCCTGTTTTGGCCATCGAGATAGAAGTAAGTCAGAGGTTGTTACTTCGTAAACGGGTGTTAGATCTCAGAGTCAGTCTCGCGAGGTTTTTGATCGTGAGCTAAATCATGAAGACGATCATGGTCGCTGGTTGTTTGCTCTTTGGTGACTGTCTCATCAACCTTTTTCGTGTCTCTGATTCTGACGCGCCGGAACTTTACCAGCGATCCTTCGCTTTGCAGGGCTATGTGCCCGCTATGTGGCACACAGCCTGTAATTTCACCCTGCTTGACACCATTGACTCGAACACTCACGGTCCCATCCTGGCTGATGATCAGACATTCATTCCACCGGTCATGTTGATACGAAGACTGTTGAACTTGTATCGCCTGGTCCGACTTGGCACCCCCAATCGGAAACACGCTTCCGGATTTATTGTGGTGAAGTTGAACCTGAATGGCTTGGGGCCAGATCATGTCTTCGTCTTGCGTAAAGAGCAACACGCCACTGTTTCCTGAGTCTTTCTGAGGATATTGCCACTCAAAGCGAAACTCGAAATTTGAATATCGTTTGTGGGTCCGCAGGTATCCATAGGGTTTACCGGTACAGATCAGGACAGGTTCCTCTGCTGATCCGTTGAGTGTCCATGTGTTTTGGTCAACCGCAACATCTTCAGCGGCATACAGCTTCCAGATTTCTGACAATTTGCCACTAATCAGGAGCGGATCACTCAAGGCTTCAAATGACGGGGCAATTTCCTCCGAGCTTTTGGCCTGTTGTAGGTCGGCTTCCTGTAAGACGGGGAGACTCTCGGAGGTTGTGGGAACCACCTTCTCTACCTGAGCCGCCAAGACGGGGGTAACGGTCACTCTGGGACCAGTTGCATTGACAATCTCACCGGTGAATTTGGAGCCAGTAGCCGTCGGCTCTGTCTTCTCTGCAGTCACGACCGGTTCAGCAGATATCGGTTTTTCTTCGTTCAGGATGGGAGGAGCAGCCTCAGATCGATCAGCCGATTGCGGGTCGCTTTCTGAAATGGGCGGATCAAGCCCCTGCAGGTGATAACCAACCGATAAAAACAGGTGCTCAAGTCTGGCTTGTTTTCGAAGTGTACCAGGACGCAGATTCTTTGAGTTCAGATTCGACTCTGTAGCGGACATGTTATGGCGAAGGATGTGGTGTGACTGGGCATATACTTCAGAAGAAGACCAACATACCAACACCAGGATTTCAAACAGCGCATAAAATAACATCCGGCGCCATGCAAACAGCCAGTGGCTCTCCAGAAAAGCCTGGACAGGCCTTCGAGGCATCGACCCTTGAGATTCCATTCGGAAATGTACGCTATGATTTTCTTTAATGACCGGTCCACTCATCTTGAGAAAAACAATCGGCACTCTGACAACAAGATAAACCGTATCGATTCTGGCTTATGGTCGCAACTGATCAAGTCAGAATTCACCGAACCCAACCCGCTAATGAGAACATCTGGTCAGTTCTTTATTCAGTCTTATCTCGATGCTGCTACGACATTGATCAGGAAATTTCACGCTCACAAATGGCCCATTGTCCAAAATTCTCTTCCACCTCGATTCGCAAGCCCCGCAACGCTCCAATTGTTGGCTGGCTGGCAAACAGCCATTGATTGAGAATCCACTGTGCAATTAACTCCGCAGTCGTGTTCGCCACCGGAAGGATCAGACAGTCTTCCTGTGGAAAA
>JBGSVC010000462.1:0-4939 GCA_041753175.1 Planctomycetaceae bacterium | reverse complement strand
AACGCGATGTCACGTTTTCTCGGGATCGATGAAGCTGGCTATGGTCCCAATCTGGGACCGCTGGTCATTGGCTGTACGCAATGGACGGCCCCCAAGGGCATAACGGCATCGGAGCTATGGTCGTTACTTGATCCCTTGATTGCCCGGGAGCGACGAACGGATCCGAAGCAACTGCGTCTGGGGGATTCGAAGTCCATCTATCAAGCTGGTAAGGGGTTTGCAGAACTGGAACGGACTGTTCTGGCGTTTTGGGGCTTGACGGGCGAACTGCCTCGAACATTGGAATCCTGGCTGGACGGGTGGGGTTTTCCGAGGCATGGATTGGAGGAGGATGAGCCGTGGTATTTTGAACCTGCGTTGCCTTTGCCTGCGGTCGTTCCGCCGGACCTGATACAGGCTGATATTTCTCGACTGCGAGACCATTTGGAACTGAAGGGAATTAAGGTGCGACTGGCAGGGATCGAGTGGATCACGCCGACGAGATTCAATCAGCTTTTAGACTCGCATCTGAATAAAGCAAATATTCTGACGTCGTTGAGCGTCGAGTTGGCACGAGACAAAACAACTCTGCGTGAATGCCCTTTGAAGTCAACACACGTGCTTTTCGATCGCCATGGCGGACGAAAGACCTATGCGGGTATTTTGACTGACAGGCTGGGGGTGTGGACGCGGGTGGTCGAAGAATCTGCGGCGCTGAGTCGTTATGAAAACGACTATGGTTCGTTCCAGTTTCAGGTTCAAGGGGAGCAGTTGGCCCCGGTGGCTCTGGCATCGATGTTGGCCAAGTATGTCCGTGAACTCTCGATGCTGGCCTTTAATCGTTATTGGCAGTTGCGAATCTCTGGTCTGAAGCCAACAGCGGGTTATCCGCTCGATGCATGGAGATATCTGGAAGCGATCCGTCCGCTGATGGAGACAGAAGGCATGAAGCTTGAACGCCAGTGGCGGGCAAAGTGAGTAGACTCGCTGTGCGGGTGTCTTATTGTTCCATCAATCGGAATTCGATGATCACGATTTTGTTGATGTAGCTATTGCCGAGATTTTTATTGATATCTTCCCGCATCCGACGTTTCACGAAATCAAGTTGTGAATCTTTGAGGTCATTCATGCTGGCCGATCGGATGATTCGTTCGACAGCTTCCTTGACTCTGTTTTTGCTCTCTTTACGGACGACCAGCTCGAATTGAGTTTGTGATGATTTCGAAACAATGGCGATGAGTTTGAAGGAGACGTGAATCGTGTGACCCTGGGCGGCGGTGGTATTGGTGACAGAATAGTCATCGAGTTCTACTTCGGTGAAGTCATTCATGCCAGGGTTACTGGGATCACCGATGGCAGGTGATTCGGGAAGGGCGCCATCCACGACGGCGACTTCAGTAGGCTTACTGCCTCCGAAGAAATACCAGAGCACGCCGATATTGATGCCTGTGAATACTAATAGAAGAACGCTGACCATGATGAGTTTCAAGAGAAACCCACTGCCGGCTTTGGGGGCTGTTACCGGGGCGTCAAGTGCTTTGTCTTCTGCAACGGCCATGGTCGATCCTCGTTACGTTTGATCCTTACCAAATCATATTTCTGTGTTGTCGAGAGGTTCATTTGATCAAAGTGTTACATGAAACATATCACTTAAAATCATTGGTGCTGACGTAAGAATCGATTAAAAAGATATCGACACGTCTGTTGAGTGACTGCAATTCGGGATCTCGCGTCATCAGGCGCGGTTCGGTATCACCGGCTGCGCTGATCACTAATCGTTCTTTGAGGATGCCATGCTCAACTAAATAATCGGCAACATTGACGGCTCGTGCATAAGAAAGGTCGAACTGGTCACGATATGCGCTTTCTGCCGGTAATGGCTCCGGTGAAGCATGCCCCCGGATGATAATGCGATTCGATCGCCCCATGAGTTCAGTGATCAGAATATCGAGGTCGGCTTTAATTTTATCGTTGAGCACAGACTGGAATTGATCAAATTGAGCGGGTCCGCCGATGGTAATCTCTTCGCCATGATTAATCCTGTCAACCGGCTTAAACTCACCACCTGGCCCTTCGCCTTCGAGCGCTCCTTTTTTGGTTCCGTTTTCACCCCTTCGACCCGAAGAATACATCTTGTTGTAGGCAGAGTTACTTTGCAAAGACTTGCCCGGCACTCCGGCGACCATCAGTGGAGAGTTACCGAAGGTTTCTCGATAGTGATCGAGCATCGCCCGCAGTTCACCATCTTCTTTCATTTCAGACAGCGAGACGAGCATGATAAAGAACGTGAGCAATAGCGACATCATGTCGCCGTAGGTCACGACCCATTCCGGGACGCCTGGTGGTGGATCTTCTTGAGTTTCCATGTTTGTCGGGACAGCCTGCGATGAAAAAAAGAACGGTCATAATGAGGTGTCGTCGGGCGTCGTTTGTGTGGGGGAGTCCAGAAAGATCCTCGGGAAGGATCAATGGTTATCAGGCGGCTTTTTCTTCTTTGGTGCGTTGGTTCATGGGGAGCATTGTTTGCAGTTTCTGTTCGAGCACACGTGGGTTATCGCCCTCCTGGATGGCCAGAATCCCACGTACGATGACTTCTCGAACTTCCAGTTCGCGTTTACTGTAGATGGCCAGTTTGTCGGCAAATGGCAGACACATCATATTGGAGACCATCGCACCGTAGAGTGTTGTAATGAGCGCCACAGCCATCCCGGGGCCAATCGCCGCCGGATCGTCCATGTTACCGAGCATGATGATCAGTCCGAGCAATGTTCCAATCATCCCGTAGGCCGGAGCATATCGACCATAGGAATCAAAGATGGCTTTGCCGGCTTTATGGCGACTGGAAACGGCCATCATTTCGGTACGCATGATGCTTTCGATGAGTTCGCCGTCGGTGCCATCGACGGCCATTTGAATGCCCAGCAAGATGAAGGGGTCTTTGATTTCAGCAGTTTTGCTTTCCAATGCAAGAATGCCGTCACGCCGGGCGATTTCTGCAAATTCGACAAGCTGTTTGATGACAGGAGCCAACGGCGGGACGTTGGGTTTAAAGACTTTCATGGTGACTTTGGGGAACGCCATAAATGTCGCCATGGGGAGCGACATCATCGCGGCAGCGGCCCCTCCGACGATCACGACTGCCATGGAGGGATAGTCGATAAACATCGACATGCTCGACCCTGGCGCCATCAGGATGGAGAAAATGAGCGCTCCGCACGCCATGACCAGTCCACCAATGGTCGCTTTATCCATAGTTTCGCTGCCTGATTGATCTCTTGAGCAGCCATGAGGACTGCTTGTGCTTTCATCGCGATAGGCGTGGATGCGGAGTGAATCCTGCGCGCACGCGTTCCCATTGTGAACTCACAAGTTAATTCGACATAAAGCCCAGCCGGACTTGCCAAGATCTCAGTCGAGTCCGGGGATGATTCGGATTCGCCTGGAATAATCGATACTTCTTGCCACAACTTCATCCACCGACTCTTTGACGATGATGCGATCGTCGGTAGTGAGCATGATATAAGTATCTGGTCGAGCTTCCACAAAACGGATCAAAGCCGCGTTGAGGACAAATTCTTCGCCGTTAAGTCGCGTTAATTTGATCATCAAAGTGTCAGTAAAAAAGAAGGGAGACGATCAGAGGTAGAAACGCAAGAGACCCTGAAGATTAACGACCCAAAACCAGGAGTTCGTCGACAAGCTGTTGGATGGAATCGATAACCCGGGCATTGCCCCGATAATTAGTTGAGGCTGTGATCAGTTCGACCAGATTTTTACCGATATCGGTGTTGGAGAGCTCGATGGCTCCTGAGCGAATGGTGCCTGTGCCGAATGATCCCGGAGTGGTAATGAATGGGGCACCGGAGCCAATCCCCTGTCGGAAGTTCGTTTCCCCACTTTCCAACAGCCCCTGGGGGTTGGAAAATCGAGCAACAACGACCTGACCAAGTGTGCGAATGATTCCGTTATCAAAGATTCCGTTGATCTGTCCCCCTTCTGCGATGACATAAGTCGTCAGATTTCCTGGAGCCGAACCATCCTGGTTTTGTAACAGCAGTGCACTGCCGGCCTGGGCAGTGGAGATACCACTGACTTTGGAAAAGTCGATGGTGGCGACGATATCGTTGGCTCCCTGATTGGTGCGGGGAATCGTAACGGTGGCTGTGGGTGTCCCCAAGATACTCCCCTCCGTGTCGAAGACCAACTGCCCGGTTCCGATGAGAGCTGTCGATCCATCTTCCAGGGGCTGTTCAATAAAGTATTGAAAGGTTGATGAAGAACTGTCTTGCTTGACAAGGGCTGTCGTCAGCTTGACGCGCGCTTCCTGCCCCAGTGAGTCATAGAAGACCAAATCGGTAATGGAGCTTTCTCCATCGGCAGAATTGGTTTTCTGGAAGCCGAGCAGGGAAGTGTTTGATGTCGTCGTGCCGGGATTGAGGACTAATCCACCGGGCAGGAAATTGATATCGTTGATCTCACCTTTATTGCCTGTGATGGAGATTTGGCCTCCCGCGATCGTCAGGGCTGCTCCATCACTGGCGTTGGGGTTAATACCAAGTTGTTGGTTCATAAAGCTGAGTAGATCAGTGACTGATGTCGAGGCAGAAACGGTGAGGGTGGCTGAATCGAGCGTGCGGCCTCCCTTTTGTGCCGAGAAACTGACGACATCTCCCGCCGTAAAAATAGAAGATCCGCCTGTGGTGGTGGTTCTCAAGTCAACGAGATTTGTCGAGGCACCTGTTGAGATCGCGTCTCCGGCCAGGTTATATAATTGTGGGGTTTGAAACACAGAACCTGTCGTTGCCAGATCGCCGGCGGCATACAATGCCCCGGTAACAGTCGCCTGACTGGTCGCAGCGGCGACGTTCAAGTCGCCCAATGGAATCGACAGGTCAACCAGATTGGTTGTAATGAGATTGAAATCTGCATCGACGCCATAGCCCTGCACCGCTAAACCACC
>JBGSVC010000461.1:0-6585 GCA_041753175.1 Planctomycetaceae bacterium | reverse complement strand
GCGATTTAAGCCTTCAATCAGATTCAGAATCGCCTCAGGTAGCAACGGCCAGTCAAGGAGACTGCCACCGACTTTCAGGACGACCTTGCTTCCTGATTCGATCTCCATGGCCACCTCTCTGGGTCTTCCGCCAGAATCAGTCGATCAATTTATTGATGGGAAACTCAACGATTCCGGTGGCTCCCAGATCGCGAAGATGTGGAATGATCTTGCGCACAACCGATTCATCGATGATCGTGTTGATGGCAACCCAGTCGGGATCAGAGAGGGCAGAGACCGTTGGTTTTTGCAAAGCCGGCAAGCCATTGACGACAGCTTCAAGATCTTTGCGTCGTACGTTGAGCATCATGCCGACCTTGCCTTCTGCATTCAGACAGGCTTGCAGCATCAACGCCAGATTATCAAGTTTGGCTTTTTTGTGAGGGTCTTGAAGAGATGTCTTATTGGCAATCAGTCGTGTGGTGCTCTGCAGAACTTCATCGACGATTCTGAGGTTATTGGCCCGTAAGGAGGAGCCTGTTTCTGTAACTTCGACGATGGCATCGGCGAGTCGGGGAGGCTTGACTTCAGTGGCTCCCCAGGAAAATTCCACCTCTGCATTGACGCCGTGTTTGGCCAGATACTGTTTGGTTAGTCCGACAGCCTCGGTCGAAATTCGCTTGCCTTCGAGTTCTTTAACATGGGTGATCGGAGAATCTTCTGGCACGCATAAAACCCACCTGACCGGCCGTCTGGAAACTTTTGAAAACACGAGCTCCGTCACTTCAATGACATCGGCATTGGTTTCAAGAACCCAGTCATAGCCTGTGATGCCGGCATCCAGAATCCCGTTTTCGACATAACGGGCCATTTCCTGTGCGCGTATTAACAGGCATTCGATTTCGGGATCGTCGATGTCCGGGTAATATGAGCGTGAGGAAAACTTGATATTGTATCCCGCTTTCTTGAACAGCTCAGCGGTGGCTTCCTGCAGCGAACCAGCCGGGATTCCCAATTTCAAAATCGATTTTGACATACCAGACAGCTTCCATATACGCGCAATAGGAATGACCTGACAACCCGATGAAATGGCCCATGGGCTGCTTGATGTTGAGTGGACATCATCTCAGAACGCCTGATCTGAGGCATTTCGAGACTCGCGAAAACTGACACCAGGTCGATTTTCAACACCAGCTCAACAACGTGCATGTGCAGACTAACATCTCAATGCCGTGAGTTCCAGTTTGACGCCTCTCCCAGAGAGCACGAATAGAAAGAACCATCTTCAAGCGATGGTTTGTGATGGAGATGTGAGACTGTTTGAGGGATAAAAATGTGCCTGAAAACCTATCGGGGGCGTTCGGATTTGCCGATGACCGTCACTCCTCCTTCTGAGACCGTGAAACCACGACTACGGTCAAGTTCGTGGTCAAACCCGATCTTCATCCCCTCAGGAATATGAACTCCTTTATCGATGATGGCCCGCCTGATTTTAGCAAAACGCCCGATAGTGACGCCTTCAAACAAAATGGAATCCTCGACACGGGCCCAACTGTTGACGCGCACATTGGGCGAAAGAATGGAATTCTGAACACGTCCTCCCGAGACAATCGTACCCGGACAGACGAGGCTATCCAAAGCCGAACCGACCCGGGGCTGCTCGCTGGTTTCCTGGGCAAAG
The DNA here is from genome assembly GCA_041753175.1 of Planctomycetaceae bacterium. Taxonomy (GTDB): domain Bacteria; phylum Planctomycetota; class Planctomycetia; order Planctomycetales; family Planctomycetaceae; genus SXPC01. The sequence goes on along the minus strand of JBGSVC010000461.1, from coordinate 4,925 downwards.
ACAAACTTGGGAGGTGGCAGTGGGGGATGATAGTTCCGGATGGGCCAACTTTGGTCGTATAAGTTGAGCTGCGGATCAACGGAGATCAGATCCATATTGGCTTCGAAATAAGCATCGAGCGTCCCCACATCACGCCAGTATTTTGTATTGCCAGTGTTTTTATCTTTGAAGGGAAAGGCGCGGGCGTGATAGTTCTCCATCATGTAGGGGATGATGTTTTTGCCAAAGTCATGTTCGCTCTCAGGCAGCGTGGCATCCCGGCAAAGCATCTCAAAGAGCAGTTCTGCTTTGAAAACATAGACCCCCATCGACGCCAGACATTTGCTGGCGTCTCCTGGCAGAGATTTGGGACTGGTCGGTTTTTCCTGAAACTCAACAATCTGATTTGAACTGTTGATGCTCATGACTCCAAACCCCGTCCCCTCGGCCAGACTCACTGGCAGACACGCGACGGTCACATCGGCCTGATGCTTGACATGATCGTTGATCAACTCCGCGTAGTCCATTTTATAAATATGGTCGCCTGCCAGGATCAGAATATTATCAGCACGGCATTGCTCGATCGTGTAGATGTTTTGGTAGACAGCATCAGCGGTCCCCTGATACCAACTCTCGTCAAGTCGTTGCTGGGGAGGCAGAACATCAACGTACTCATCTAATTCGCGACACAGAAATCGCCAGCCCAGATTGATATGTCGATTAAGGCTGGCGGCTTTATATTGAGACAGAACCAGGATTCGACGCAGGCCACTGTTTAAGCAGTTGGATAAAGCGAAATCAATAATGCGATACGAACCGCCGATCGGCACGGCTGGTTTGGCTCGATCCCGTGTCAGCGGTTCGAGTCGACTCCCCTTACCTCCTGCCAAAATTAATGCCAGATCACGCCTCATGGTGTCTTCACTCCGTGGTTTGATTCGCTACAGACAGAACCTATCTGCGGAATCCAATGAAACTCCGCACTGTCCTCCAGACTCTTCTGCCTTGCATTTGAACATCATAACATGGCTCAGAAATTTTTGGCCAGTCTCTTCTTTGGCCTCAAAGGAACATTCTTACATTTCACATTGTGACGACGAAATAACTTCGCAAAGAGAGTTCTCGATATTTTTTCAGTCAACGCCCCACAGGTTCCTCATTTTGGTTCGAAAATGGTTTATCATCTCTTTGGAGACTCCAGAGTTCCGTTGAAAGTTGATCACGACACTCATCGTCAATAAAAGATTACGCATGACATTTTCGCCCCTGCAAACCGCCAGTCCTAATCATCTCATTCTTTATCCGACCATCGGGACGCTCAGCCCCGATGGGTTGAAATATCACATTGATGTCCACGGCTGGATTTTTGATACCACTCGCCAAACCAAACTGGGACGGGCAGTGCTCTCGGTGTTGAGAAAAAAACTCAACCTGGTCGATGATGCCAGCATCCCCCAACTCTTTCACGATCGAGCAGGTTATTTCGCAGTCTATCCGGGAAAACGTCGCTCGGCTTTGGTTCAAATTGGCGGCTTCCATAAAGTGTCCCCTCCTGCCTCCCGTCAAGGACAATTCAAAGAGACGTTAGCCGTCCCACGCGAGTGGCTCATGTCGATGACCGACGGACGCGACGAAGCCTCCATCGATCTACGTGCCAGTATTCATGCTCCAGGTGTGCCTTTGGGGCCACATGCACAACAAGTGCAGCAATCGTGTTTTTTGCTGGCCAATACCGGCTTGTCACTGATTTCAGATATCGATGATACCATCAAAGATACCGTCGTACGTAACAAGCAGGAATTACTCATCAACACCTTCTTGAACCCGTTCCGGGCGATTGAGGGGATGGCTGAATTGTATCGGGATCTGACTCCAACCGTCTCTGCGTTTCATTATGTCTCTGCATCGCCGTGGCAGATCTATGTGCCCTTATCTCAGTTTTTGGAAGAGCAAGGCTTTCCAATGGGGAGTCTGCATTTACGCAAGTTTGGCCTCAAAGACGTGACGTTTCTTAAGAAACTCTCGCCGTCTCATAAACAGAAAGGGAAGTCGATCCATGCGTTGATATCACGCGCACCACATCGGCGATTCTTATTAGTAGGCGACTCCGGAGAAAAAGATCCGGAACTCTATGCCAGTATCTATCATCGCTATCCCAGTCAGATTGCAGGCTTGTTTATTCGAAATGTACCCGGCGCCGATAACTCAACCAAACGGTATCAAAAAGCCTTTTCCGGAATTCCCGCGCATTTGTGCGGCTCGTTTGAGCAAGCTCAACACCTTCGCGACCACCTGCAGCCTTTTTTAGCTAACGCCACTCAATCAACAAGTCTGCCCGCAGCGACATTACCGATGACAAAATGAAGTCGTCTGGCATAAGGGTGATGCAAGGGCGGTTGGAGGTTCTTTCATCGCCCCCCGTCCTCTCCGCCAATCCGACACTCTCCCCGCGCCTTTCGGTGGGAAGTGAACTCTGAGTGAATCTGTTTACGATACTCATTGTGAACGTGACTTTGAGACTGTAGGCTGGAAATTCTGGAGTAGCAGCGTCAGAAACTACTCAACGGTAAACTTGAGTTGAACAATGCTTATTGAGGTGAAGATGAATATGGCAATTTGGAAATGTTCCCTAAAGACTCGGAATCCCGTAGACTGACCAGTGAGCAAGTCCAGTCAGCCGTCAACGAACTCAACACCGTCCGCGCAAGAAATACCAGAACCAATCCCCCGTCGAGTATTTCAGATTTGAATCCGACGCTTATCTGTGAGCAGGTGATGCAATCTGGAGGTATACTATGTAAGGATTTTTGCAGTGCAGTTTGTACAAAAAAATAAAACCATAGTGATTTGCATTGTTATAAGCATAACTCTTATTGCTATGCTGCTTGTATACATTTCAAGCGAAAAGCATACCTTAACGTATTTTGACAGGTCAAGCGACTATTATCAAAAAACTACTTTTCGAGGCTTGGGACTGTCGGACCAAGCTAATTGGTATGGAAAAATATTTACTGGAGCGGTCGTGAATCATTTCCGAGAACGCATAGAATATAAAATTACCGGGCCTGGTGAGGCAGTTTTTGTTAAACATGATATTAAGAATAATATTGTCATGAAGGGAAAGGCGAGATGGTTTTTAACTGATTCTCCTCCGCGGCTTTGTTTTATTGAATAACAGTCGCGATAACGGATGGGACGGGGGCGGTGGTGGAGTGGTTTTTGTATGACCCCTACGGCAAGTCAACCGTCCTCGATCCGAACTTTTCATTAGACTCCGACAGCCTGAGCGATTACGATTGGGAAACCCGGTTCACCAGCCGGGAGTTCGACAAAGAAACCGGCCTCGATTACTTCCGCGCCCGCTATTACCACAGCGGCGTCGGGCGGTTTGTCAATCGCGATCCGATTGGGTATCCCGATGGGTATAATCTCTATGCGGGGTATTTCGTCCCCGATGGTTCCGATCCCGACGGGTTACAGGGCCACATAGGCAAAAAAATGGCAATCCAGGAATACCAACACACTCCTCGGAATTTGGAGACAAGCTTGGATTGTCGAACAAAGAGTTAATGGAAAGACAGGTATCAGGAGGTTGTGAACAGTTAGCCGAAGAAATTGCAAAAGCACAAGAAAGCCTTAGTGCACGCCGCAGAGAACGGGACTAATTTGAGAAAGATGGAGATGGCACATGGAAGGGTAAAAAGTCCCATGACGAACGAATTGTTGTTGAGGAAGCGTGACTGCGTTGACTTGAAAACGCCGCACAGATTGCCGCAGCAGGAGGTTGTGCAGCGACATTGTCTTATTGTTTATGGAAGGCGGGGGATATATTGGATTCCGCCTCAAAATGTTCCTGTTTGATTCTGATGGGCCCATATTATCCCGCAGAATGCGATGTAGACTGTTCACAACCTGGAGCGTAGATTTTTATGGAAGCGACGATTTCCCAAATTCGTGACTACGTTAAAACCAATAATACGGATGAGATTTACAAAATTGTTAACGATCTGATGTATAATTTTGATCCAAACAACGAGAGTCATCTCGAAATTGCGGAAATATGCCTCAAATCCTCGTCATCAGAAAGCAGAGAGCTAGGGGCACTCTGCCTTTCGGAAATAGGAATTGGTCACGCGTATTCGAACCCCCGTTTTCTATCATTAATAGACATTTGTCTTATTGACTACAATCAATATGTCGTAACCATCGGCGTCAGTTTGTTGTTACGCATCGATGAAGACAACTTTCTAAGGCGATCAAGTTATTTGTGGCGATCGTTATCGTCGATGGATAATCTCATTCGGTCTCGTGCAATACTCGTGCTAAGTAAGTTAGAGTGGTCCTTACTTTGCAAGTTCATCGATAAACTTCCGAAACGTTCGGGTAATGGTAAGTTATGTCACGAAATGCTTACGAGTTGGAAAGATGGCAAACTGAAAGATTTTCATAATAAGCATCTCCGAGTTCACGTCTTTTATTTCTCGTTGCTGAAATCGCTTGTTGATCGAAATACTTGAAAACTGAAAGCGGTCTGGAATCATTTGCCAATGTAGCAAGCTCTTTGGTGGAGAAGCGTCAAGCTTCTCGCTCAGGGAATACATTTATCTTCGACGAGCCATAGAACACGATTCCAGTCAAACGCGCGAGTAGGGTAGGCTGGGATAGCTGCTTTGAGCGTATCCCAGCGTTGGGCCTTGTGGCTTTGAGCGAGGCCGAGTGGCATGCTCATTAGTAACAAAACCCGTACCATGCTTGAGTCTTGAGCAAGCGTGTGTTTGTCGATTGGCGATTCGGTTAAAGTATTCCGATCCCAACAGCACGCCAGATGTGACGTATGATGTCGTCGCGATCACGGATGGGACGGGGGCGGTGGTGGAGTGGTTTTTGTATGACCCCTACGGCAAGTCAACCGTCCTCGATCCGAATTTTGGATTGGATTCCGACAG
>JBGSVC010000460.1:0-6320 GCA_041753175.1 Planctomycetaceae bacterium | reverse complement strand
TCGGGTCCACACTTCGAAACACAAACAGCTCCTCCATCCGCTCCGTCGGCACCGCCATCTTCGGCTCATACAGATTTTCTTCCTTGATCGCGTCCGCAACTTTCTGACCCGCTTTGCTCGAACTGGATTTTCCCAGATCCTTCTTTGCCTCTGTTTGAATCAGGCCCGAAAATAGCCCTGTCGTGGTTTCTCCTTCTGATGAAGTCACTTCCTCTGCTGTGTGACGACCATCGGTTGTCTCCTTCTTCTCATCCGGCGGCGGGGGAGACAACACAATAAACCCTTCACGATGCAACACCGTCAGCATCGTGATCAACTGCTTCTCCTCTCGTTCCATCGCCTTGGGATCAAGCAATCTCTTCCTGACAAACCCCTTCAAATCTTCCACGTCATGCGAATACGACAGTAAATACCCTAACACCCTCCACGGAAATGTCCCCCGACTCACCAGCTTCGAAGGCGCCGCCTCTCTCAACTGATTCAAATGCACATCACCCCAATATGTCACATTTGCATTTCGCGTCGGCATCTTCTTTTTCATCGCCTTCTTGGCTTTGATCAACATCGGATCTTTCGTGTCTTCCGGAATCTGATCATACTTCTCACGCCAGCGATTGATCTTCACATCATCATCATGCGCCAGCGCATACACATAACCCTGCGTATCAAACTGTGGCCGCCCCGCCCGACCAAAAATCTGATGGGCCGTACTCGCCTCGATCAACTTCTTGCGATCCTTCGGCCCCTTCATCAACGTCGTCATCACCACCGACCGCGCAGGCAGATTCATCCCTGCCGCCAGCGTCTCCGTACACACCAGCACCGCCAGCAGTTTCTGTTGAAACAAATCCTCCACGATCCGTCGATACTTCGGCATAATCCCCGCATGATGCACCCCCACGCCGCGCATCAAAATCTGTTTCAGCTTCGGCCCAGCACCACTCGAAAAATCCAGCTCGTTGACACGCGCCTGCAACTCCTTACGTCGCGCATCACTAACCAGCGTCTTCCCCTTTAACTGCTCAGCGATCGTCCAGCATTCCGCCCTCGAAAAACAAAACACCAGCGCCGGAGTTTTCATGTAGTCATCATCACCATCCGACATGATCTCCAACTGCTCATCGAGCAACTGATCATCCACCCAACAAAAATTCAGCGGAACTTTCCGCTCAGTCCCCTGCACCAACTCCAGATTCCGGCCATGTTTGACCCGCAACCACCCCAAAAACTCCACCGCATTCCCCACCGTTGCCGATAGCAACATCAGCCGCACATGCTTGGGCAACAGCGCCAGCGACAACTCCCACACGACCCCCCGACTGGCATCCGAGAAGCTGTGAAACTCATCCATCACCACACCACTGACATCCGCAAAATCAAACTCATCTCCATGCAGCAGGCGATTGAGCAAAATCTCCGCGACCACGACCAGAATTTTCGCCTGCGGATTCACCTTCCGATTTCCCGTCACCAGTCCAACATCATCGACATCAAATCCCCACCGCACCGCTGCCGCTTGAATCTCTTCGTATTTTTGCTCCGTCAGCGCAATCAGCGGCGTCGTATAGTAAGCCGTCTTCCCCGTTTTCAATGCCTCATACAACACCGCTTCTGCAATAAACGTCTTCCCCGTCCCCGTCGGCGCACACACCATCACCCCTTCTTTGGAAGTAAACCAGGCCAGCAACGCCTCTTCCTGAACCGGATAAGGCGCAAAGGGTAACGTGTCAAAATAATCCGACGCGAACTGATCTCGATCCACCTTTTCATTCATAACGCATTCACGTAGTCCCTATTTTTCAACTCTTATTTCTCTGAACATTCCCTGATCTCGAGAGTACCCTTCAACCAACAGCGTTCTTCCAAAACCTGTTTCACCTCTCACCAGCCCTTATTCCCTTCGCGTCCTCACCACCCGATGGAAATGCAACTCCACCTCGCGATCAATCACCCGTCGCACCCCCTCCACCAAACCCGCCGGCTCATTGTCGACCTCACCATGTCGGATGATTTCCTCAAGTGCCGTTCCAGGGAAGACCGTAAAACAACTCTGGTGGATGATCTGGTTCCCTGCATCTAACTCCGGAATAATAAAATGACACGTCGCCCCATACGTGAGCATCTGATGCGCAAAGGCATCATGATACGGACGAAATCCAGGATACGATGGCAACAGCCCATGATGCAGATTCAAGATCCGACCGCCCGCAAATTCCCAGCACAAACGGCCCGGCAGAATTCGCATATAACGCGCCAAAATCACATAATCAATTCCGTACTCATCCAGCAGACGCACAAACTTCTCGTTGTCTGGATTTCCTGCCCGATCGCCTATGTTTTCCCACGGAACATCAAACTGCTCGGCAATCCCTCGACAAGCCGGACGATTCCCCAGCATCAAACCCACTTCGGCTTTCAACCGACCATCACGAATACTCCGCAACACCGCCAGCGCCGATTCTGGACGATACGTCGTGCAGATGGCAATCCGTGGTGGTCGCGGATGTTCATCGCGCGACCACGTCCGGATCGACAACTGCTTCTGCAAGCCAATCTCATTCATCTTCGCCCGCAACGACCCGACCGTCTCGCGTCCCGCAGGCCACTCGCATCGCAGTAACATCGCAAACAGCTTCTCAGAATCCCGGTCATACATCTGGATCTCGAAAATGTTCGCCCCCGCCGACGTCACATAATGCACGATCGGATCGGCAAGACCTTTATTATCCGGACCAACGGCTGTAATGATGACCTGCATCTGGCTCACTTCCTGACTCCAACCAATGATCCAAAACTATTCAGGCTTTTTGTCATGGTCGTGATCATCACCCTCATGATCATGATCTGCGTGATCATGGTCATGGTCATGGTCGTGTGAAAGCGCCCCTTCATATTCCTTGCCATAAATCGTCACATGCACATGACCATGCAGGCCTTCAATATCTGCCACCTCTTTAAGATGCTCATCTGTCCCTGACGAAACAAACTTCGACGACTTACCATCGGCATCACCTTCTTGTGGCATCGCGGTCAGCTTGATCTCATCTTCATGATCACCATGCTCGAATTCGAAGACCAGTTCACTGCTGGCAATCGCCACTGCATTCTCAGCGTGAGCATCGAGAACATACAACGTCAACACCTTGGACGCACCATCGAAGACAACCTCAACATTGTATTGATGCTCACCAAGTTCAATCAGATGCCCCCCGTGAGGAGCTGCATGCTCATGGGCATGATCTGCATGCTCCGCTTCTGTGGCAACGTCCTTATTCGTCGCCGCTTTGTATTCACTTTGCGCCGGACAGCCCGACAACACCGCCAAACTCAAGACACAACCACATCCCAACATCACATCTCGAACGCAGTTTAGCGAACGCAACATAGCTCGATCCTTCCCTAAGGCGAATTGATAGTCATCAAATTCCGCGATTCAACCGCGCCCCCACAGAGAACTCCCCTGCGGCATAGCGGTCATACAACTCCAACAGACATAATCGTAGATTGCACTCATGTCGCCTGTAAAGCGACTCCCACTCTTCATCCGACATTTCAACCTCCGCCGCCATCGCTTGCACCAATTCCCGCAGCAGCAAGGCACTTGTCTGCGCAACATAAATCGTCGGCAACAGCAGTTCTTCATGCGAAGTGATCAACAGCTTGGGCCCACTCAACTTTCTCCAGCCCCAAAACATCACCCGCCCTCCCCACAACTGCTCGGCTCCATCCAGTAAGATCACTCGCTTGTTTCGCCACGCAGATATGATTTGTTTCCACTGTTGAAGACCAAACCACCCCTCCCCGCGCTTCATCTCAATGCGCTCACTAAAAATCCCCTCTTGCTGAAATCTTTGTTCGATCGCATCCAGCAATGTCGTTTTCCCCGATCCACACGGTGCGACAATTGCCCCATAACAATTTTGTGCACGCCACTCCACAAGCAGCTTATCCATCCTGAATCCTTCTGGCCATCGATACCACAGCCCTCCCATGCGCTGTGTCGCAAACGGATTCTCACGCGCCAACACTGTGACTTTCATCTCAGGATCTCTAAAATCACTCAATCGAATAACACCCACTCTCTAGTGATCGTCAAATGTGAAGAGGAACTCAGCATGCGCATCGGAATTTACGGCGGCACCTTCGACCCTGTCCATCTGGGGCATCTGCTACTCGCCGAGTCCGCACGCCAGGCCGCCCGACTCGATCGTGTCCTCTTCATCCCTGCTGGTAGATCCCCATTCAAACCTGATGCGCAACTCTCGACCGCCAAACAACGCATCGACATGCTCGAACTCGCCACCGCTGGGTGTCCTGAGTTTATCATCGACAAACGGGAAACAAAACGCGACGGCCTCACCTACACCGTCGATACCCTCCAGGAACTCAAATCCGAATATCCTGACGACGAACTCTTTCTTCTCATGGGGGCCGATTCTATTCAGGATTTTCCCCAATGGAAATCTCCGCAACTCATCACCGAGCTTGCCACCCTCGTCGCCGTGAACCGACCCGAAACTCCTCTGCCTGACCTTCAACAACTTTCAATTTCATGGGGATTCGATCCGACAAATCGCATCCTCATCACCAGCATGCCAGCCATCGGCATTTCAGCCACAGACCTCCGTCATCGAGCATCCACCGGACAAAGCCTGCGGTTTCAAACCCCACGTCCGGTCGAACACTACATCCAAAATCACAAACTCTATCACCCAACAACATCGTAGATGCACTCAAGTATAACAGGCTTGCCAAACTCAGGCTGTCAGCATCTTCAAGTCTTCAAAACTGAAATCACCACGATACTGCCCGTTAGCCAGCGACTGATACAGCATTGCCGAATTCAATTCCGTTGCCGTCAACGCCATCCCTCCATAGGTGTAAGTATCCAAACACAACCAGCCATCGGTCATTAACGGCAACCCCGATTTCTGTGGTGTATGACCACAAATCACCAATCGGTTGGCATCCCATCGGGGCTGACTGGACTTGAAACGTTGCCATCGCAACCATTGCGAAGATTGTTGATCCAGCGCGACCTTGGGTTCGAGATTGGCATGCACGAAGACATACTCATCAGTTTCATAGTAAGGCACACACTGATCCAGAAATTCGACATGCTCTTCGGGAATTTTATCGATCGAACCTCCGTAAGATTCCAATGTGCTTTTTCCACCATACTCCATCCACAAATCCAACCCACGCCCATCTCGGAGCACATTCAGCGCCATCTCTTCGTGGTTCCCCTTGATCCGGATCAGTTGGCAACTCTTCGAAAGCTCAATCAAGCGTTCAATCACACCCTTGCTATCCATCCCGCGATTGATCAAGTCTCCCAGCACAATCACCGTATCATCGCTGGTGATTTCCAGTTCATCCAGCAACGTCTCCAGCGCCTGATCGCAACCGTGAATATCGCCAATCGCAAAAAGCCGTGATCCAGACATCATTCCTACTCCACTTGTCTTTTGAACGTGCATGCTGCAAAAAGATAATCGTGATCTTCTGTCAGCACGGACCTGCGCATTGATCGCTCAGCAATCAGCACCGCTGTTTCAACAGGAAGTTCAGCCGACTTGACCATCATCGAATCAACATCTGCGAATCTTATACCAATCTACAATGACGTCGCTGTCGAGACGATGCAACCCAAATATGGCAGGTGTCGTGAACACAGGCACATCTTCTTACACCACTGACGGATTAATTGGCGCAGTCGGGTGAAAGACTCCTAACTGCCTACACTCACCCATCAATAGCACTCCGCAAACAGCGCACTTACGGCCAGCAGCCCGTTGGTTTTCTCAATGGGCTGCTTGATTCCAAGGATGGAATACAACAAAAATGCCCGGTTTCAGGCGTTTTTGGAGTGTTGAAATCGACACGAAGTCGAATTTCAACAGGCAGCTAGAGACATCCGATCGTCTATCTCTATCGGATCGTGATCGCTTCCGACCATGAGCCAATCGCACACTGGCGGCGCAGGGATCCAAGCTCACAGACTCCTCCGCTCCCGGTGATGCGATCATCAATCACGCTGGCATCAACCTTCCGAAGGAGGCACGATGCGCGTCGGACGAATCGTCGGTTCCCCTTTGAGAAACTGTTGTCGAGCCTGGGTTTGTTGAGCCAGTCCATGAATACGTATAAATCCGATCGCCGTATCGTGAGGAAACATATCTCCTTCCTCATACGTCGCCAGTTCTTTGTTGTACAAACTGTGTGGGCTCTTCATCCCAGTCACTGTCGCACATCCTTTGAACAGCTTGATACGAATCGTCCCCGAGACGAATCGCTGATTCTTTTCGACAAATCCCATC
>JBGSVC010000459.1:0-2892 GCA_041753175.1 Planctomycetaceae bacterium | reverse complement strand
ATACGTGGGTGGTGAAATAGTCGATCGAGTGGCCAGACATTGCTGCTGGTTGTCGACCGGTGTGGAATCATCTGATGGCTGAAATTCTGCGAAACTGCGATGTATGAAGATCGTGTATGCGATTGGGCTGGCGCGGGTGGTGAGTCTGAAAGAGACGGCGCTGGATCTGTTTGCCCGCGATGATGTGACGTGGAGAATGTTTGAATCGATCGATTCGGCTTGTGATTATGAGCAGCGGAACGATCAGTCCCCGCAACTGATTGTGCTGCTGCTCAATCACGCCGATGAAATTCGAGCGGCTTATGTTGACGAGATAATGATGCGATGGCCGATCTGCCGAGTGATGGCGATAGGGAGTCAATGGCTGGCGTCGTCGCTGCGGACGCGGAGTTATTTGCCGGCTGCGTGGCTGGTGAGTCCGGATGAAGCCAGGAGTCGATTCGAGAAAGAGCTACGACTCATCGAAGGAGACTTCGCAGGTCTGCCGGTAACGGCGAGCCTTGCAGAGGTCTTTCGTTGGAATCAATTGTCGTAGTCTGAGATGGTGATGTTTTTGAACTCAACATCTGTGGTGGGATCGTGGCCCTGCAGACTGAGATGTCCGGGTTTGAGACGTGCTCCCTGACGTGGGTTATCGTCGAGGGGGCGTTCGTCGGTCCAGTCGGTGACGGGGTAGCCGTTGACCCAGGCGACAAAATGCAGACCATCGGCGATGAGTGTCAGATACGTCCATTCGCCATCTTTGGAGGTGACGCGTCTGGCGGTGGTGCGTCTGAAGATGGCTCCGGTACCGGCGTTGGCGGGAGTGAGGGGATCGTTGTTGGTGATGCCGTTGTGGATTTGTAATTCATAACCGTTGGAAGGAGCTTGTGAGGTGCCGGTGATGGCCCGAAAAAAGATCCCTGAATTGAGATCAGGGGCGTTTGTTTTGGCAGCAGCCTGAAGGAGGAAGTTGCCGAAGGTGTCTTGAGATTCAAGAAATGCTGGTCCACCTTTGGCGTGGATGGTTTTATCGGTAGTCAGATCGAAAGTGCCTTTGGGGTCGTCGACGAGTCGCCATTTGTCGAGAGAAGAGCCATCGAAGAGTGATTGATGAGAGATCGGTTTGAGGGCGATATTTTTGAATTCCACAGCACCGACGCGTTTTTGCAAACCGATGTAACCGTTGCGGAGTGGGGTTGGGCTGTCTTCGGTCCAGTCGATGACAAGTTGATCGTTGACTTTGACTTTGATATTGGGACCGATGGCTGTGATGTGAAAGTGAAGCCAATCTTCGAGCGGGAATGATTTGTCGCTGGCGAGTTTTTCCACGATGCTACCGGTGGTGTAGCCTTGGGGATGATTGGCGGCGAGGTTGATTTCGTAGCAATCAGTGGCTGGGTCCATGGGATTTTCGGAACAGCGGATGAAGATGCCAGAGTTTCCTGCGGGATCGACTTTGGCATCGCAGCGGAGTTCGAAATCCTGAAAGCGGACATCGGTGAGCAGTAGTCCGATGGGTCCGGAATCGGCAGTGATCGAGTTTGATTGAGGGCTTGCCGCCCAGTTGACATCGTTTTGCGGATGCCATCCGAAGAGAGATTCGCCGTCGAAGAGTTGAATCCAACCGTCAGCGATTTCTTCGTTTGACAGAAACAGTGTGGTGGGTCTGATGGGGAGTGGTGTTGAGGGAGTTGTTGTGGATGATGCGGGGGGCGTCGTGGGGGTCGAGGGAGATCCGAAGCATCCGATGAGAGTGCAGGCGAAAAGTGAACAGAAGATGATGTGAGGTGTTGAGAAACGCATGTCGTCGACCTTGAGGAAGAAGGAAGAAATGTGACATTGACTATACCACTTCATGAAAGTTTGTCACAAGATAAATCAGCGAGTGACGAAATCTGACTTGAAGATGGGGTCTTGGTCGCGAGTAAAATCGTGTCGTCAGTGACTACGATCAACGGACAACACATCGATTGGGGTTTAGGTTGTTAATCGTCAGCAGAACCGCTGGTGCCTTGTCCGATGGCCCATTTGAGGTAGGCTTCGAGGAAGGGATCGATATAGCCTTCGAGGACGGTCAGTGGGTTGGCGGTTTTGAGTTCGCTGCGGGTGTCTTTGACGAACTGTTCGGGCTGGAGAACGTAGTTTCGGATGGTGATGCCGCCGAAGCCGATTTTGGATTTTTCGCCCCGTTTGGCGGAGATTTCGTTTTCGCGTTTTTCCATTTCCATCTGGTAGAGTTTTGCGACGAGCATTTTGCGTGCGGCTTCACGGTTTTGATGCTGGCTGCGTTCGCTTTCGACTCTGACGGCGACGCCTGTGGGGACGTGGGTCAGTCGGACGGCTGATTCGGTTTTATTGATGTGCTGCCCCCCTGCTCCACCGGCGCGCATGGTATCTTCGATGATGTCTTTGCCGTCCCAGTTGATTTCGATGTTGATGGTATCGTCGATTTCGGGAGTGACATCGACGGCGGCGAATGAGGTTTGTCGTTTGCCAGATGAGTTGAAGGGGCTCATGCGGACAAGGCGGTGGTTTCCAGACTCACCTTTGAGATATCCGAAGGCGTTTTCGCCTTTGATGAGGATGGTTGCATGTCTGATGCCGGCTTCTTCGGCGTCGGTACGTTCGAAGAGGCTGACGGAATAGCCCCTCATTTCGCTCCAGCGGATATACATGCGGAGGAGCATTTCAGCGAAGTCGGCAGCGTCGGTTCCGCCTTCTCCGGCCTGGATCGTGAGGTAGGCGTTGAAGGCATCTTCGGGTTTGCCGAGCATGGCTTGAAGTTCGACGTCGTTGAGGAGTTGAGCGTTGTCGGTGATGAGCGTGCGCGCATCGTCGGAGAAGTCGCTGTCGGGATCTTCGGCTTCGAGTTCTTCGAGCACGTGGATGTCGTCTGAAGCGCTGATGAGT
>JBGSVC010000458.1:0-7240 GCA_041753175.1 Planctomycetaceae bacterium | reverse complement strand
CTGGATTCTGGGCCGAATAGTTCGATGATTCTACCTCGAGGCAGGCCTCTGCCACCGAGGGCGATATCGAGGGAGAGCGCGCCAGTGGGGATGCCCTCGACGACCATGTTGGCCGAGTCTGAGAGCTTCATGATGGAGCCTTTGCCGAAGGCTTTTTCAATCTGACCAAGTGCGTTTCCGAGCATGCCGTTGGATTCTGTACGGGCTTCGTGAACGGGAGACTCAGATTTGGATTTTGCCCGAGCAGCCATGAAAGATCTTTCTTAGAAGGAAGTAGAACTCTGTGAGTGGATACTCAAGAGCAAGCCGTTGAGGGAGTATGTGTTCGTGAAAAGTATCGTTAAGTTGAGTGGGAAAACGTCTTTGGATGAAATTAAACAATGGCCATATAGTGTACGGGCGTGCAAATTGAAAGTCAAGCCTGAGTTTTGAACATGATCTGAGTTTGAATAGGGGAATTCCCATATCAAGTTCAGGCTTATGGTGAGACAAGCGTCTGCTTTTCGAGGAGCAAACGCAGGTAACTGCGTCGTTCCGAAACGGAAAGTCCCAACCATTCAGCGAGTCTGAGGAGGCTCTCGCGAGAGAGGTTTTGCAGGGACGGGGAATCGTCGGGAACGAGCGTTTCCAACTCCACATATTGACCGAGACCGGCGACGTTGTCGAGACACATTTCAAAGGGACGTTCTTCCCACTGAAAATGGTATTTAACACGCTCTTTTTGGACTTCTCGGACAGGGATAAAGCCGAGGCGCCCGAGAATTTCTGAGAGAACATGGAAATTCAGTTCACCAGGCAGAAGACCGGCCTCGAATTCTTCGCGCGTTTTGGTCTGGAGTTCAAGAAGCGGGCCTTTGTAGGTAATCTGATTCTCTTCGCCGATGCGCCGAATGCGAAACGCTTCGTCAGTCAGCGAGAAATCGCGGGAGGGATGGTTGTAATAAATATCGATTTCGATCTGGGAGTTATCTGCCTTTGGTCTGAGGCTGGAGAGTCTTCTGAGAAGTTCGCCAGCATTCGGGACTGCAAATTTCATCTCGACTTCGATAGGCATATCATCTCCTGTGAGTTCTGGTCGTAGAGGCGATGAAGAAACATGGGCTGTTAGGTCGAGGGATGAAGTCCGGAGGCGTGAGTGAATTCACCGGCGAGTTCTTTGAGATAGACCCAGGTGAACAGGCCCGTTTGATGACCATCCGACCAGACAATTCTGACGGCATAGTTTCCGACGGGATCAAGCGATTGGATTTGAATGATGTCAGAGACCTGATCGATATCGAAGATCCGTTTGCCCGTAAATTCGTTCACGCAGGAGGCGCATGGACAACGACCTCTGAGGAAACGATAGGGTAGACGATGAGACGTTTCCCAGGCGATTTCAAGTTCTGAGGCGTGTTGATAGGCTTTAAGGCTGGCGGGGGAGTGCGATGACATGACGGCGATTAATCTTTCCAGGGGTGCCAGACTTCTTCCCAATATTTTTCGTAATTGAACTTAGGGCTGTTTTCGTTGTCATGACATTGGATACACATCTGCGTTTCTGCAGTTGCACGGCTTCGTTTGACTTCCTGCCGGGCGGCAAGGAGTTCATCTGATTTTTCGGCGCCATTTTTGAAGGCGCGTTCAAGGTCGTCATGGCGCTTGCCGGGTCCGTGACAGTTTTCACAGCCTTGAGCAGTCAGGTGTGGGGTTTCGGAGAGGTTGAGATATCCCCCTTCGTAGCGGAAGACTTCCTGAGGCTCCCAACCGGTCGCATGGCAACACAGACATTCAGGATCGTAGATTCGGGAGATGGGAGGATCGCCGGGGAAACCGTTACGATTGTTGTTAATGAGATCTTCAAAAGAGCGAGAGCCGTGCTTGGTGGTTTTCCATTTGGCATAGGCTTTGGTGTGACATTCGCCACAGGATTCGGAACCCACATATGTCGTGCCGGAAGGATGAGGAACAGCAGGTTCTGACTCAACGAGTTTTTCGTCTTTCAGAATCTCCTGGTAGTAGCGCATTTGCTCTTCCATGAGTCGAGTCTTGCCGAAGCGTTCGCTATCGAGTTCGACAAGCTCGTAACGAAACTTGACATCCTGGTCGGGGTAATAACCCAGAACGCCTACTTTTTTGCCTTTCTGTCCGACTTCGATGAGCAGGGTTTTGCCGATGAGTTCGGGATCTTTGTAGGGATCTTCGATGCCTCCTGCCGTCATCGCGGCATCAAAGATTGGAAATTTTGTGAGTAAGGCTCGGGTTTCATCGGGACGGGCATGAGAGAGGAGAATTTTGACCGAGGGAGCTTCCTGATCCATCTTTGCGATGGCTTCTTCGAGTGCAGGAGTCATGGCTTCAATCGAAAGGAGAGACTCGTCGGCTCCCGCGGGGATGATTTCTTTTTTGTAGCTGTCCCCCAAAATCCCGATCACGCCGATCTTAACGTCGTTTTCTTCGACAATCTTCATTTGAACGGGAACACCGACATCGCGGGTGCCAAAGAAAACGACATTCGCGCTGACCAGTTGGGTCTGACCTGGATTGCGTGCAGCGGAGTCGCCGAGAGTGAATAGGTTGTCAGCACCGAGAGCGAGTTCTTCGGGTCCGAGTGTCATGGCGTCGTAACCCAGGCCGGACATCGCTGCGTGGATGATGCGAAACTTGATCTGGCTTTGTCGACGTGAATTTTTGAGTGTCCCTCCCAGATCCAGACCCACAACAGGCCAGCCTTTAGCCATGAGTTTGGTGAAGAGGTCGCCTCGGCGTGACATACCACCGGATTGTTTTTCGGAGCATCCACATGGTTCGAGGTAGCCATGAATTTCCCCAGACAGGATCAGGGCGACTTTGGGAGTGGACCAGCCAGCGACGATTTCTTTGGTGGGAGGTTGCTTTGCGGACGATTTTTGTTTGTCTTCGGGAAGTTTTTGGGCTGAATCAGTGCCGCTTGAGGGCGTGTTTGTCTTGGGACAGCCAGAGAGGGAGATTGTTGTCAAAAGGGTGAGACTGAGACAAATCAATAAACAGGTATGGTGAGAAAACTGATACTTAAACACGTCCACAAACACTCCTTGTTTCGTCCTACTGTTGTGAATCACGCTGTCGAACTGCGTCCTTGTCGAACATGCTGGTGGAACCGCCGGTTGGCGAACATCGAACTCCGAATGATTCACCCAGACTTGTGTGCTGAACCGCAATTCAGAAACAGCCATCACTCAGACCGTGTCAACAGGGGGGCATTCGCCTGACATCAACGGTCTAAAGGGAGGATATGCGATTGAGTGAGCATCTCTCAACACGAAATCACGGAGAAAATGCGGGAGTGTAGAAAAATGGGCAATTCAACAAGTATTCGAATTCAGGGCTGCAGACATGCTTATTGTGCAGAGTATCTGATTTTGAAACGAATTTCGTTCATTTCGGGATGATTGGTTTTTACTTTCAGGTAGCCGGCATTTGATTCGGCGCGGACATCAGGGCTCATATTAGCAGGGAGGATGAAGTAGACATAGTAAGCCAGTCGAGTCTCGTTGGTGGAAGCTTCGAAAGGCTCCATTTTGATGTCGAGAAAAGGAGGATCCGAGGACTCTTTGGTCATTTCGAAGGGGCCTTGAAACGCATCATTTTTGTCGATAAACATCATCAACTTTTGTTCTCTACCTTCTGCAGCTTTGAAGGTGCCAAAGTTGACCAGCTTCTCCTGGGCAAACCAGCCTGCTCCCATGACTTTAAGCTGACCAGCACGATAGGCAGTTACGGGGATAGTTTTGACTTCCCCGGGGGCAAAGGAGAATTCCAGCGTCAGGTTGGCATTGTATTCGCCGATGGTGATTTCGGGGCTGATTTCGCAGTTGATCAGATGTCCAGATTTACAATTGACTTCAGCGAGTTCTGATTCAGACATGGGAGCCGTGGAAACGGTGAGTTTGTCGTCGGAGGATTTCAGATTGATGATTTCGAAGCTGTCCAGAACTTCGGAAGCGATGGCGCCAGAAAATTTCTTGGAATCATTTTCGGTAACAGTACCGACGACCCATTGATCGCGCGGAAAGATTTTATATTTTTCGACGATGCGACCTTGCACAACGAGACGTTGTTCGGGGTTATTAGGGTCGTTAGAAACTATGACTGCGTGTTTGTCAAACTCGTCTGTAGCTACTTCGGGGGAGATCGTCAGGGTTACCTCTTTTGTTTCGCCAGGATTGAGTATCCCGATCTCATCCTTCGGGAGATCACTGATGGTGCACTGACAGGTAGAGCCGCCGTTTTTGAAGTTCAGCGGGGCGTCCCCTTCGTTTTTGATCACGAAGGTGTGTTCGGTTTTGGTGTTGATTTCCATCGTTCCAAAATTGTAGATATCCTGGTCAACAGTCAGCTTGGGCCAAGGGCCTGTCGGGCTAGGGACGAGGAGCGGATCTTGGGCATTCTCGCCAACGATGGCGTTCAGCGCGGGTTGATAACTGTTTTGTCGCAGCAGGAAAAACGTACAGGCTGACATGACAATGACAGCACACAGAGTCGGAAAGATAATATTTTTCATCGTGGTGTTTCTTATCGCACAATTTTGGCCCGCCCGTGGCGGACAACGTTCAGGGTGATTAAGTAGAGACTGGATGGATGCCATCTTTCAACAATAGATGGTCTGGAAACAGAAGGTCATGGTGTTGACCAACTTGAGGTCACCCAATCGAGATCTCATTAACTAATATTATGACTCAATAGCGGTTTGAAATTAAGTCTTCAATATGAACAACTCATGAAAAAAGTCCAATCCCGCTTATTATGGGGTTAGAAATATCGTCGTGAATTGGATTGGAAGATGGTCCGTCAGTTTTCGAGGTGCGAGGTCAGTTCTTCGACAAGACTGGGTGAGAGAAATTTATCGGTGTGGCCATGTTCAACATTGAGTTTGTGGAGTTGGAGAGCCTGTTGTGCTGCGGTGGTCTCCAGATCGGGTTGAGAAAAGTCTTTGGCGGCCAGATACAGATCGCGCCAAAAGAAGACGTTGGTGGGGGATCGCTTGACGGCTTTCTGGAAGTCAGCGAGGCTTTGTTGTTGCAATTCTTGACGTGATATAGAAGCGGAGTGCTGCGTGGATTGACTGATTTCTTTAAGCCACATACCGGCCTGATGCCAGACAGCCGGGCTGAGCGGATCCCGGACAGACCATAAGTCAATCGAGGCCAGTGCCGTGGCAATCGGAATTTGACCGGCTTTGGCCAGCTCGACTTGGTAGTAGGCTCGCAGACGCGCTGGTTCCGGGTCGAGTGTGTCGAGTTGGCAGGCCTCTTCGACCAGCCTTTGCACCCTGCGGATGTCACTTCCTGATTGGACCTGAGCCAAGAGAGCGTTGACGCGATGGACGGGGAGAAGTGTCGACCAGAAACAAAGTCCTGCAAGGACAGCAGCGAAAGTGCTTTCCAGGAGAGTCTGGCGGTTGAAATGATGTGGGGAGTGCGCGATCGGAGTCTTTTGAGCCGGGGCATTGAGTATGCCACACAGGCTCATCGTCAACCACAGTTGAGTGATGGCAGGCATGCCGATGCCCCCTGCCCCCATGAGGTGCACAGAGAGTCCGATCCAGGCAATAATCCACAGATTGACGCCCGAGAAGATTACCGGCGAGTTGTTGCTTTGTCGGGTCCAATAAAGGCTGGTCTGAATCAAACCCCACAGTAAGCCGACGACGAGGATGCGTTCGTCATAGTTCCATCCCAGAATGAAAGGCATGATGAATGCGATGAGCGTGGTTCCGGCGATCACCAAGGCAGCAGTCCCCTGCTCTGAAGGAGTGGTTCCATTCGGTGTTGAGGATTTACCGAACGACTTCCACATTGCGAGCCCGACGATGCCCAAAAGACCTGCCAAGGCAATAAAACCGCCGTTGGCCCAAACATCGAGAAGCATGTTGTGAGGGTCGCTGATTTCTTCGCTGGACTGGGGGAGTTTGAATGGAAGATATGCCTGCCGGAAGTTCCCCAGCCCAGTTCCCAGCCAGGGAGATTGTTGCAGCATGTTCCAGGTCGCCTGCCAATATTCGAGTCGGTAACGAAACGATTTTTCTGCCAGCTCAAGAGCAGAACGAGCCTGCCAGATGACGCCGATAATGAGGAAAAATCCAATGCCCACCGCTTCGATAAAAACCCATCTGGCGAATCGAGCAGAGTACTGATCGCGAATTTTCTGGTAGGCAATGAGGATCAGCAAAATGCAACATGCAAAACCGAAGCCCACGATGCCTGTTCGGCTTTTCGTAAGAATCAGACATCCCGTGGAGAGCAGCGTGATAATGAGCAGAAGCCAGACACGAGCTTGACGCCAGGATGTGAGTTGGCCCAGCCAGTGTGCAGTCCCGAAAATCAAGCCGATGCCAAGGATGGCGGCAAAGGAGTTTGTCAGACCGAAAAATCCAAACGGTTCCCAACTGCTCAGGAGGCGATCGAGAAAGAGGCTGCGTGCGGGTTCCTGCTCTGGAATGCCCATGGCCGCTAATTCGGCCATCGCCTGTGGAGTTTGCTCGGCCTGGAGACGGTAGTAGTTGGACTGGATAGAGGGATAAAAGACGAATCTTTGGTAGTAGCCGAGGAGAGACAACGCGGCAACGCAGTTGAGGAGAAGTTCGCGCGGGATGCCTCTGTGTTGGTCGAGATGCCAGACGAAGAGCAGTCGCAGGCTGATCGCTAAACTGATCCATTCCCAAAAGAGATTGAGGGCTGCGCGTTTGTCGCCTTGAGTGATGAGAATTGAGAGACCTGAGAAAAGATGGCCCAGGATCAAACAGGAAGCAGCGAAGACAAATAAGCTTGATGTTTTGTTGATTGAGAGTTGGGGCGTGGGCGTGTGACCGGTCAGTCTGGAAATGTTCCAAAACCCCCAAAGCGCTATCCAGGAGGCGGCGATCCAAAGAGTCATCCCGGTATCTGATGCTTCGGCTGGAACAAACCATCTGGCGAAAAAAAGAATCAGCCAGACGATCTGAAAGGGCAGCGTAAACGCAGGAGGATCTGACAGACCGACGGAAGTGTCTTTGAATAAAGCGTTTATGGGACCGACAGGCGCATTTGGGGAAACTGGTTTGGATCCGGAAATCTTGCGACTCATGATTCGGCTGCCTGCTTGATCTGTTTTTCGAATTTCTTGCGTCCTGCTCGTTCCAGAATCGTCACCATTGATAAGACACAGACCACGATCGCGATAATCGTCCAGGCGGCTGTCCAATTGGGAACCCAGTAAAGCAAGAGGCCTGCCAGGCCGGTCG
>JBGSVC010000457.1:0-3828 GCA_041753175.1 Planctomycetaceae bacterium | reverse complement strand
AATCGATGTTTAGCGTTACCGAGCGGGCGATCAGCTTTATGGATGATCAAGTTCGGTCCGGAAAGCCGTTTTATCTGCAGATCTCCCATTATGCGATGCATGCCGGAAGTGAATGCCTTCCTGCAACACGCGAGAAGTACGCCAAACATCCGCTCGTGCTAG
Source organism: Planctomycetaceae bacterium (assembly GCA_041753175.1). Lineage (GTDB taxonomy): Bacteria > Planctomycetota > Planctomycetia > Planctomycetales > Planctomycetaceae > SXPC01. The sequence continues at coordinate 3,666 of JBGSVC010000457.1, read as the reverse complement.
CCTGGTACGCCAAGAACAACAAACGAGATGACACTGTCCATATTGGAGATGACCCCGCCGTCTGGCTCGGAATGGGAGAAGATCTGGATGGCCGGATTGGCGCTATTCTTGACCGCATAAAAGAGTTGGGCATCCAGGACAACACGTACGTCGTCCTGATCTCGGACAACGGCTATCGACACACAGAACTACAGTTGAAGCCTGGCATGACTCAGCCTCACCATGCCGGGAAGTGGTGGGTCTGGCAAGGTGGTATTCGAGTACCAATGATGGTCGCAGGACCTGGAATCAAGAAAAACGCGAAGTTCGAGGGGAATGTTGTCAACTATGATCTGCTCCCGACATTTGTCGAGATGGCAGGCGGCGATCCCCGATCGCTGCAGAAAATCGACGGCGTTAGCCTGGTGCCGTTCCTAAAGGGTTCAACACCGAATGAATCGTTTCTCCAGAGGAAGCTCTTCTTTCATTATCCGCACTACCGCACGACGATGCCTCACTCGGCTGTCATCTCTGGCGGGCGCAAGCTTATCCACTTCTATGAACGCCCAGATATTCCCATGCTGTTTGATTTGTCGAACGATGCACAGGAAGTACACAACATCGCGCAATCACATGCAGCAGAGCACAAACAACTCTACGATGAGATGATGAGCTATCTGGAGAGTGTGAACGCCAGGATTCCGAAGAAAAATCCGAACTTCGATCCAGCCGCTTACCAGAAGTCGAAAGAGTACCCGATTCGGATGAAGTGGGGGCCATTCGAAGGTGAGCGTGCACTGGATGAAGATGAAATCCAGTCACACTAACTTCTTCGTTCGAAACACTCTCTGATTGGCCAAGAGTTACCAGCACGGGGCTTATACAGGGGCGTTATCCTTGCCTGGCTCTTGTTTGTCACTGACTGGCAGCTTTGCATTTTCTTTGACTTCGTGTAGGCGAAATGACAACGGCGTCTAAACAAACTACGACGTCTGCAAATCATTCGCTTCTCTAAGTGCGGACTACTTCTTTTTCTTGGCCTTAGCGTTCTTTTCGGTTTCTTGCTCGATCGACATGAACTCGTCTAGAGCCAGCTTGAGTCGTGCCCGTTCCTCGCTGTACGCGCCGTCGGTGACTGGCTTTTCACGATAACGCTCTTGATCAGACTTGGTGGGGATATCGAAGAGAGTGCCGTCCTGATCGAGTCGAAAGCGTTGGTCACGAACAAAGAAGCCCTTCTTAAAGCTCATCAGAACATGTTCACGGTCGCGACCTTGTTTTCCAAGCAGGAGATGCGACAGGTCCAGGCCATCGACCGGGTTTTCCAGCTTGATGCCAGCGATTGCAGCGATTGTCGCCCGGATGTCCACCAGGCACACCAATTCGTCGCGAACTGTTGGCTCAATCGTGTCTGGCCACCAGGCCAGCAGCGGCACTCGAGTGCCAGCCTCGGTCATCGAGCCTTTGCCGCCCTTTAACTTCATTCCTGGTAAAAAACTAGTGATGGCTGTGCCGGTGCCGTTATCACCGGTGAACAAGATCAGCGTCTTTTTCTCAAGGTCATGCTCTTTGAGTTTGGACATGAATTTTCCGACGATATTGTCCATGTAGGTGACCATATGACCGAACTCTCTTGTGTTCGTGTCGAGGTCGTCGTTGAATTTCATTTCCGCAAGCTGTTCCAGGGACGGAGGGTAAAGATAGGGTGAATGAACCAGCGCCATCGGATAATAAATGAGAAACGGCTCGTCCTTATTCTGATCGATGAAGTCCAGAAGATACTTGCTGTAGTGATCTGGTCCGAAGTCTTTCTCGGTGCCATTGATGATCTGTCCGTCCTGGTAGATCTGAGGGCGGTAGTAGCGGCTGGATTTCTTGCCGTCATAGAACCAGGTCCACATGCAGTAATTGTCAAAGCCGTGCTGGATGGGCTGATCGGGGTACTCGTTGAACTGGCCGAGCTGCCACTTGCCGGCAATTGCGGTCTTGTAGCCGGCATCGCGAAAGTCGTGACCGAACGTGCGGATGCTCGCGGGCATGCGGACTTCGTCGTCCTTACCAATCAACGCCGTAAAGCCGGTCCGATTCGGGTACAGCCCGCTCATCAACATGACACGTGTCGGAGTGCACAGAGGCGTGGCGTAGGCATTGTTGAATCGAACGCCTTCGCTGGCCATCTGGTCGAGTTGCGGCGTCGTGTAGATGGTGCTGCCGTAGCATCCGAGCCCTTCGGCACCGAGATCATCAGCCAAGATAAGGATGATATTGGGTCGGTCCGCAGCCAAGGCAGTGCCAGCGAATGGACCGGCGATCACGCCAAATGTGATGAGGATAAGCGTATTCTTGAGCGCTGAACATGTCATAAATGAGCGGCTTTCAAAAGGAAATGAGAACGTGAAATGTGCCGAATCCTGGTCACTTATTTGGACGTTTTTTCTTCTTCACTTCGGAAGCGTCGACACTGTCCGGCAGTTTACCGATCTCTCGCGTGTTCGTCTGGAGTTGCTTCATGAAGGCATTCATCCGCTGTCGCAGGTCTGCGACGATTTCGGGGTGCTGACCGGAAACATCGGTGGTCTCGCCAGGATCTTCCTGAAGATCGAAGAGCGATCCCGCTGGTGCAGCGGGGCGCTCGCCTGCGCGACCACTCTTTCCACCAGGCCTGACGGTCTCCACCAGCAGTTTCCACCGACCGTAGCGAATGGTCGAACTGGGCACGATGAACGTGTCGTGAATGGGTTGGTCAAGTTGCCGGCCTTCGAGGTAGGGCAGGATGCTTCTGCCATCGATTACATGATCGGCAGGAACATCGACATCAGCCATCTCGCAAAACGTGGGGAGAAAATCGATGATCCCTGTGATCTGCGTATTCGTCGATCCCGGCTGGATGCGATCAGGCCAACGCATGAGACATGGCGTACGGATCCCGCCTTCGAAGTTGGTCCACTTTCCTTCACGCAGGACTCCGGCACTGCCACCATCTCCCAGTAATGGACCGTTGTCGGAGGCAAAGATGATCAGCGTGTTGTTTGTCAGGCCGGCTTGATCCAGAGTGTTCATCAATTCGCCGACCTGCCAGTCGATTTCCTGGACGACATCACCGTAGGTTCCTTGCCGCGAGGTCCCTTTAAATTTCTCAGAAGGCAACCAATTATTGTGCGGCAGCGGCGAGGCATAGTAGAGGAAGAAGGGACGATCTGTGTTGACGGTGATGAAATTGATCGCCTCTTTCAGAAGCTTCTCCGTATGAATCCCGTCGGTCTTCGTCTTGATCCGTTCTACGATCTGAGTGTTGTGGTAAATGGCCTCTCCGCCATCTTCATCATCCATAAAGCCATAGAAGTGATCGAAGCCGTGGCGTGTCGGATTGAATTGATCCCATTCGCCCAGATGCCATTTGCCGATCAGTCCGGTCGCGTAACCGCCAGTCTTCAGAAGCTCAGCGATTGTGTTCTCGCTGTCATTGATGCCGATTCGGTCTTTCTTGTAGATCACCTTGGTGCAGCCGGCGCGGTGGGCATGGGAACCGGTCATCAACGCCAGACGTGTCGGCGAACACCGCTGATGGACGTAGAAGTCGGTGAACTTCATCCCTTGCTGGAAGAGGTGGTCGATGTTTGGTGTCTTGATGACTGTTGAGCCATAACAGCCCAAGTCTCCATAGCCGAGGTCATCGGCGAGAAAGAG
>JBGSVC010000456.1:0-4923 GCA_041753175.1 Planctomycetaceae bacterium | reverse complement strand
GCTACGTTGAATGAACTGCAAATCCTCAAACAGGTTGCCCTCAAATGTTTCAGATCAATGAAATCCGTTCTCTCACACAACTTCTCGATTGGGAAGACGACTGGCGAGATCTCTCTGCGCGCACCCCTCACGCCTCACCTTTTCTTTCCTTCGACTGGTATCAGACTCTCCTGAGTTCACACGCGCACTCCCTCATTCCTCACGCCCTCGCGGTTTCTCTCCTCGGCAAACCTCTCGGCATCATCCCTCTCACGCGACACCTCACAACCGCACAACTCACACACATCCCCACCCTATGGCCCACTCCTCTGACCGTCGTCGGCCCCAATATCGCCGCCACCCTCTGCGGCGGCATCAAACATCTTGCCGCCCATCGCGACTGGACCTCCCTCACCCTCAGTCCCATCGACACCGCTCACTCTGATCTGGGACGCACTGCCAACGCCTTCAAACTCGCCAGCCTCTCACCATCCATTTCAATCGCCGCCCGCTGGCCACAAATTGACTTAACCACCTTCTCAGACCCCCACAGCCGTCTCCGCACACAACTCGACCAACATCTTGACCATCTCCACCACACCCCCGACTCTGATCATCAGTTTCTCCGCGTCCGCCCTGAGTCCTCTCCCGCTCACCTGCTCCGTATTCAACGACTCCTCCCGGCACAATCCTGGCTCGCCGATCGCATCGTCCCCCTCACTTCAGTCATCTCCTGGCTCAATCAATCCGCACAACTTGATCTCTCCGTCATCGTCTCCGACAACACCATCCACTCTCTGTACCTCGCCACCACCTCCCCACAAAAAGTCCTCGGCGGTCTCCTCCTCACCAACCCCATAACTCCCCAGAAGACATCCTCCCATATCGCCGAACTCGTCCGCTCGTCTTTGGATTCGGATCTCTCACACCTGACGCTCGCCGGCTTTCCTGATCCCCTCATCCTCCCCTGGGCACAACGCATCGTTCACGCCCAGGAGTATCTGGCCTACTCCAAATTCTCCTGGCAAGGCTGGACCACCCGCATCAAGTCCGCCACCCACCGCCTCACAGCTTTCCAACCACCCTTGCAAACCCTTCAATTCCCGCACACGTCCGCCCCCACACCCACACCACGCCACTCACACATCCTCCGCCTCCATCAACCTGTCTCTTGAGACACACCCTCAACTACAACAAACTCTTCCGCAACACCTCCTGCGCCTGGCTGAAATAATCCTGCCACACAATCTCAGGTGTTCCATCTCGCAAACAATCTCTCACCTTCGCCAGCGTATTGCGCGCCATGTGGGGACAACGATTGCAAGCACACGTCTCCCCCGTATCAGCCATGATCCCCGGCACCGGAATATACTCATGCTGAGGTGCAATCTTCTGCAACGGATAGATCATCGCCACTTCCGTCGCCACTAAAAACTTCGTCGGCGTCTCGATGGATTTCACATACTGACGCATCTTTTCTGTCCCGCCAATAAAATCACACACCTCCAGAATATTATGCGGACACTCCGGATGCGCAATCACCACGCTCCCCGGCGTGTTCTTCTTGGCACGAATCAGATCCTGTAAACTGAAAATCTCATGCACCATGCAGCTCCCCGGCCACAAAATCATCTCCCGACCCGTCACCTCCATTAGATAACGACCCAGGTGCTGATCGGGCACAAACAGAATTTCTTTGTTCGACGGCACACGATCAATGATCTCCCGCGCATTCCCGCTCGTCACAATCCAGTCACACAAACTCTTCACCGCCGCTGTCGTATTGATATATGCGACCGTTTCAAAATCACGCCCTTCACCACGCAACCGATCCTGCATCTTTTTCAGTTCACTCGCCGGACAACTATCCGCCAGCGAACACCCCGCCAACAAATCCGGCACCAGCACCGTTTTCTCAGGAGAGAGAATCTTCGCCGATTCCCCCATGAAATGAACCCCCGAAAACACAATCACCGGATGATCAATCGACGCCGCATCACGCGCCAGTTTCAGCGAATCCCCCGTGAAATCCGCGATCTCCTGAATATCACTGTCGACATAAAAATGCGCCAGGATCGCTGCATTCTTCTCTTTCTTCAGGCGTTCAATCTCGTCCATCAGATCCAGCGGATCTTCGTTCGATTCAGCCTCACGAGAAAAAACAGGCAAAGTCGTCATCACACTCGTTCCCATCTGATGGAGACATTAATCCGCAGCCATGACACCCCACTGACTCCAGCGACAGGTCGACAGGCTCTCAATCCACTATCATTATAGACCCCCACCCTCACTCTTGAAATGCGCACCCCCCAAGATTTTCCAATCTTTCTCCGCACCCCTCGTTCAGCACAAACCCCCAGGTCCATTCAAACCTCTCGACCTCCAGCTCCCTACTCCGGCTGCCACCCGACCAACTTCTCCCTCTCCGCTTCCGTTAACTCAGGTGCATACGTCTCCAACAACCCCCGAAAATGCTCCTTCTCCTCCCGTGAAACCGGAATCGCATACGTCACACGTTCTTCGACTTGCGGAAACACACTGACCCCAGCCACAGAAGTCTCCGCCAATTTTTCACCCGCAGAGTTTAGAATTGCCATCCACGTAATGTCCCATTGATTCGGACGATACGGCCCGATCACCTTTCCACCCCCAGGCATCCGCGGATGTAAACTCACAATCGCAAACGACTTTTTCCAAATCTCCGCATTCTCGTCAAACCATCGCAGCGTTATCCTCGCCAAATCTGGATCATCAGGCAGTTCATACAGCAGCACTTTTTTCTGACCAAGCGCCGCCTCCACCAAACCCCGCTTCAACTCGATTTCAGGATTCTTATAACTCGGCTTGTGACCATTCAAAAACGCCACTAGCTTTTCCGTAGCGAGCCGTCCCTCGTCAGTCGCCAATTCATCCCAGCGAATTTGACCCAGAGGTCGACCTGTCGACGACATCACCGCCAACATCATCGTCCTGTTTTCCCCCTCCTTGGGCGCAAACTGCTCCAGGAACATTCGATCACGCTCCGGCAGTTTCATAAGCTCTTCTGGGGTTCGCTCAGGATCAATCCCCACAAGACAATAATGCCCCACAGCGCTTCTCACGTCTTTATTCGCCCCATCATAAAACATATTCGATCTCGTCACCCGCGGCACAATCTCCTCACACCCCTCATGGTCTTCGGCCCCGATAATCATCATCACATTCTTCTCCAGCACCGCCGCATTCGCCATCTCTTCCGCCAGTCGCTCCGCAACCCGGTCTTGCCCTCGATAGATATTTTTGCCGAAGTATCCAGCACAGCAATCGCTCCCAAGTCATTCAAGCCCGGTTGATCAGTCATCAAAATCGGAAGCCGATAATTAGTCGGGTTTTCTGCACTTTGCTTCCATTGAAGTTGATATTTCATCCCCACAATCGCCCTCTCAAATACAAATCGCCCTCCCTCATCAATCTGAACGTCCAATCGATGGTTCGAAAAAGAGCCATACGAATTCCCTGCATAAATGAGCGGGCTAAAAGTCTGAAAATTCCCAGTTCCAATCGGCTTCATGGTCATCCGATCGACAAATTTCCCTTCAAATCTCACGAATGGCTTAACCTCCAAATCTGCCTCGGCCTCGTCCCGCTGCAAAAAAGTAATCGCCACATAATTCCCCTCCCGATCCTTCGCCGCCAGATAATAGGGCCCTTTCTTTCTCTGAATCGTAAACGCTCCGTCATCCCCCAACATAAACTTTTGCGGATTCGGTTCAGAGCTGGCGTTAAAATGCACAAACTCCAACTGATCAAGGGTCAGACTCACCTCCGGATCAATCACCACCCGCCCTGTCAACTCGATAAACCCACCCAGCGGTGCATGAAAGTCAACCCTCATCTCAGCCTGCCCGCCCACAACAAACGTCTTGTTCTCAAACACACTTTCGCTTGATGACAAAGAATAACTGCCCGCAGGTAACGTCAACGCATACTCACCTCGGTCATCAGTTCTCGCGTTAAAATAGAGATTCTCCTCGGCATCCCATCCTTCAAACTCTGCTCCTGTCAACCACTCGTTTTCAGGAAGTACCTGTTTAAAATTGATCCTCTGATATAACTGAACTCGAAAATCCTTCCAGGGTATTCGCGATTGATCATAAGTGACGCTCCCCGTAACCACTGTCCCCTCAACCAGCGTCAACACCAGATCATCAAAAGTCTTCCCCGGCCGAACCGCCAGAGGACGCACCTCCGTCACTTGTTTGCCTTTGACGGCAACCAGCAGACAGTAACATTTCTGAGAGGCTTCAAACGAAAAAGATCCATCATCCTTCGAGACCGCATGCAACGTCCTAGAACCACCATTCTCCGTAAAGTCAAAATTTACTCCCGCTCCAGAAACAGGCTGACCTTGCATATCGACAACCACGCCCTTGATTCTTCTATGTTCCTCAACAAAAACCACAATCTCCTCATCATTCAACCGCGTCTTGTCACTGACATACCCCATTTTGAATCCAGGTTTGCTTGCGAAAATCATAGCATCTTCAATGTCATCGCGCGACAGCAGATTGATCGTTACGCGTCCATTTTTGTCGGTCGTACCCACCATTTCGAATGGGAGGATCACCCATTCAGCGCGATCTTTCAATAACAATTGGACCCTTACGTCTGCGTCTGACACCGGCTGTTGACTCAGCTTTCCCCTCACGAAAACCGTTTTTTCAATCACAGGCATTAATTCAAACTCAACGACCGTCTCCGGTTCGATGCACATACGTCCCTTTTCGTGAATTGTTTCCTCACCAAGGTGACAACTCTGAGAGTCGAAACCTTTGCCAGGAACAAACGCGATGAGTGAGAAGTCCGCCCCAAATTTACGATTTGGCACACGTATGATCGCATCCCCACTCTCATCCGTCGTCACCGAGATCTCAAAATATCCAACCCGCCGCACAATCGCCCCCG
>JBGSVC010000455.1:0-3512 GCA_041753175.1 Planctomycetaceae bacterium | reverse complement strand
ACTACCTGATGATGGGGCTATTGGCGACGACAGTCGTCGTCAGCCTGCCGATTGTGGGAGTCGTGTTGTCTTCTGCACTAATAATCATTCCTGCCAGTACAGCAGCGTTTTGGACACAGCGATTCAAGACGATGATGATTCTCTCGTCAATCCTTGGAGCAACCGGAGGCATGGTGGGGAGTTTGATTTCTGCGCGCTACGAAACACCAACAGGAGCGATGGTGATTCTGGTCGTGGGCGTGGCGTTTATTGTTTCGTTTTTGCTTGCCCCTGGAAAAGGGTTGCTGGCTGCCCTGAGGCAGTCCACATCAAATGATCGCCTGTGGCGTGAGCAACTCTTATTGTCGCGACTCTGGGAACAATGGAATGCCTGTTCGCAGTCTACGCTTAAAAGCGGTTTACCATTGAGTCCATCGACTATCCATTCGAGGGCGTTTGAGAAATTGAGTTCACAAGGCCTGATCAGTGTTACGGCAGATCAACAATTTTTGTTGACAACTGCCGGAAAAGCCGCTGGAGCACAGATTACACGACGTCTGCGTGAACTCAACCAATTCCTCGATGAAGAACCGATGCGCGAAGTCGATCCCTTCGCGGCTTTGCAACATGATAATTACATCAGGCAGTTGCGGGGGACGGACATTGAGACAAAGCCTGAACTCATGCATCCGCAACTCCTGGGTTCTTCATGCCAGCATGCAGAGGAGGAGCCGTGCAGGCATTCTGGTTGATTACGTGTGCCGGATTGTGTCAGGTAAGCTGTTCGATACTCGGCTGTTTTCTGGTCTTGCGACGACTTTCGATGATCGGCGATGCGATCACACACGCTGTTTTGCCAGGTTTGGCCGTCGCTTTTTACGTGACACAATCGGTTGACAGTGGTCCGATGTTTGTAGGGGCACTCGTCTTCGGATTATTGACGGCCATACTAACCGAGATGTTGGGTCGTTCACGATATCTTGCCGCCGATGCTGCTATGGGGGTCGTTTTTACAATTTTATTTGCATTGGGGGTCTTGTTAATTGATCTTGTCACGAAAGGTGGGAAGGTCCACCTGGATGTCAATTGTGTTCTGGAGGGTGAACTGGTTTACATTCTCTTTGATATGATGTCGTTGGGCGGAGTTAGTCTGCCGAGTGTGCTGCCGGCGATTGTGATCATCATGCTGTTGACGTTGGGGTTTGTCGGGCTGTTTTGGAAAGAGCTGACGATGACCTCGTTCGATCAGGACTTTGCATATTCCCAAGGCTTTTCTCCAGTCATCCTCCATTATGGTTTGATGCTGCTGGTTTCAGGAGTTGCAGTCACTGCGTTTCGACTGGTCGGAAGTATTTTAGTGGTCGCGATGTTGATTGTGCCCGCAGCGACTGCCCAACTGTTGACAACCTCCCTGCGAACCATGCTGGGTGTCTCCTGTTTATTGGGGCTGTTCGCAGTGGTGTTGGGCTATTTTAGCGCGATCTGGATGGATACGAATGTTTCAGGAATGATATCGGTCTGCAGTGGGGTGATTTATGGAGTCGTGCTGTGTCTGGCCCCTGGAAATGGATTATTGGCTCGCTTGAAGCAACGACTGGAATTTCAACGACAGGTGATGTCGGACGATATCCTGCTGACGTGTTACCGTGTCGTCGAGAGACATCAGTCAAGCGACTCCCGCTTCGGACAGGTTTCGATTGCGACACTTCGCGGCCAACTTCGTCTGGAAAGCTGGTGGGATCGGATACTTTTCTCTCGGAGTCTACATCAGTTAATGAAAACCGGCGCCTTGGATCAAAGTGGATTCGAGGGGGTCACGATCACCGCTGAAGGTCTGCTGCAAGGTCAAAAGTTGATCCGTGGTCACCGCTTGTGGGAAAGCTTTCTGGACGAAAAATTCTTATTGCCGCCAGATCATGTGCATGAGGCGGCAGAACGCATCGAGCACTATTTACATCCAGGATTGCAAACGGATGTGGCGGGAACCATTGAACCTCGTGACGTCGATCCGCAGGGAAAAACGATTCCACCCGATCCCAGAGGACTGCCTGAGAGCTCAGTGTGACGAGCATCATCGTGGGTAAATACCAGTCGTTGCAGGTTAGATTCCATGCGACTATCAGGGATCGTTGCCAAAGATTGACGTCGCCTTGAAGCTTACATGCACCATGGTTGATATTAGCAAATCAATATACTGAGTCGATGTATTTCGATCAGTTCTGTTCTGCGGAATGTCAAGGTGATTTTTTGTTTGAAATGCATTTTATTTGACTGAGTAGTTTTGACTTGGGAAAAGTTTCTCTAAACTCTACAATTCAGTGTTTAGGAGTGGCGCTATGAGGCGTTGTTGATGGCATTCTTATGGGCAATGAGGACAAAAATCTTTGGAATAACTCCGCCTTTGTTTGTTGGCAATCCATGGCAAAACCTTGTTGGACGCCGTTAGAGGCATTCAGCCCCGATGTCGGAGTTACTAAACATCATTGAAGCCCGGAAGTGCCATTGTCGACGAGAGTTCAAATCGATCTAATGATTAGATTGTCTCTAGTGTGATACTCCCTCGATGGGAAATGGCGTCTCCAATTTTTAAGTGACGATTCTCAGCAATCAATCAAATATTTATGGCGAATTATCAGCTATCACGGGAAATGACATGGCAGAACAAGTTGTGAATGGCGTTATGGCGGGGATTGATCCAGCGGAACTCGAAGAATGGTATGAATCCCTGGAAGACGTTATTCATCGATATGGTCCTGAGAGAGTCAAGCAATTGCTCGTCAATCTCCGGGAGCGGGCTTATCTTCGCGGCGTCATGATGCCATTTAATGCCACAACGCCCTATATCAATACAATTCCCCTGGAAGACCAACCCCGCTTTCCGGGAAATCGCGAGATCGAACAGCGGATCAAAAGCATCATTCGCTGGAATGCGATGGCGATGGTCGTCCGAGCAAACAAATATTATGACGGTGTCGGCGGACACATTTCAACATTTGCGTCCTCAGCGACTCTCTACGAAATCGGCTATAATCACTTCTTCCATGCCCGAACCGAAGACCACACCGGGGATATGGTTTATTTCCAGGGACATGCCTCGCCGGGAATGTATTCACGAGCATTTCTGGAAGGGCGACTGTCCGAAGACAATCTCGTCAAGTTTCGTAGAGAGGTTCCACGCGGGACAGGTTTGTCCTCTTATCCGCACCCATGGTTGATGGAAGATTTCTGGCAGTTTCCCACCGTTTCCATGGGCCTGGGACCAATTTGCTCAATTTACCACGCACGCTTTCTGCGCTACCTGCGTGATCGCGGGATCATCGACACCAGCCAGTCTCATGTGTGGTGTTTTGTCGGGGACGGCGAAATTGATGAACCAGAGTCTCTGGGAGCATTGACCCTGGCGGCTAGAGAAAACCTCGACAACCTGATCTGGGTGGTGAATTGCAACTTGCAGCGGTTGGATGGCCCCGTCCGCGGAAATGGCAAAATTATTCAAGAGCTTGAGGGAGCATTTCGCGGCGCTGGCTGGAATT